>USOJ01000024.1 GCA_900556195.1 uncultured Eubacteriales bacterium | reverse complement strand
AAGATGATAGAAGTAGAGGTTAAAATACCCATTGAAAATATAGAAAAGATAAAAGAAAAACTTTACGAAAAGGCGTTTGAAAGCGGCGTTGACGCAAATGCCGATTACCTTACCGAAGAAAGGCATTTGTATGCTTTACGTTCTGCGAAAAAATCTCTCGAAGAAGCCGTTGCGGGCTTTGAATCAAATACGGCGGATTTGTCTACGATTGATATAAAAAACGCGTGGGACGCGCTCGGCGAAATAAGCGGAGAAACCGCAAGCGAAAAAATAATCGACGAGATTTTCAGTAAATTTTGCGTTGGAAAATAACAGGAGGTACCGATTATGGTCGATCTCGATTTGTATAGAGTGTTTTACACGGTTGCCAAATGCGGCAGTTTGACGAAAGCGGCGGAAGAGTTATATATTTCTCAACCTGCCGTTTCGCAGGCTATCAAGCAGTTGGAATCTCAACTCGGCGGAAAGCTGTTTAACCGGGTCAGCCGCGGCATGGAATTGACCGAAACCGGCGGGAAGCAGATGTTTGATATAGTCGAACAGGCTCTGAAAATGCTTGATTCGGCGGAAGACAGATTCAGAGAACGCAGGAATATAGCGACCGGGCAGATAAGAATTGCCGCCGCCGATACTATCGTTACACATTTCTTGATGCGTTATATAAAAAAATATCATGAAATTTATCCCAACGTAAATATTATTTTCAAAAACAGTACTACCAAAGAAGCGCTCGACATGATAAAATCCAACAAAGCGGATATCGGAATGGTCAATCTTCCGATATACGATAAAGACGTAATCATGACGGGGCAAACGGGCATTATAGAAGATATTTTCGTCGCTTCGGATAAATATAAAGAATTGTTCGATAAGAATCTTTCGTTAAGAGATTTGCCCGATTATCCGGTGCTGATGCTTGACGGGACGACTTCTACGACTAAAGAAATAAACGACTTTTTCGATTCCATGAGTATAAAAATCGTTCCCGAATTCGAAGCGGGCAGTATAGAATTGCTGATAGAGATGGCTAAAAACGGTCTGGGGATCGCTTGCGTTCCGCGCCGTTACGTTTTGGACGAGTTGGCAAAGAAAGAGTTGCACGAGGTGAAAGTTACGCCGTCGCTTCCTCTTCGCGCAACCGGCGTTATAATCAGGGGCGAAATCGAAGAGCATTCTTTTGCCGTAAAAGAATTTATTAAAGTTCTCGACGACGATCAATATAACGAAGTAAATTAAAGTCATATATATGCAAACCGCCCGAATTGCAACAGCAATTCGGGCGGTTTGTATATTCATTGTTTGATACGGCGTAAGTCTTCGCCTTTGAGTTCGAGAAAAATTCCTCTGCGTTTATCGTTTATTCTCGATAAAGTCCTGTCGCCGTAACGATCGAGTAGTTGCTCTTGGGTCAGATTAGTTGTGATTATAGTCGGAAATTCGTTAGCCGACCTTCGACTTAAAATCATAAGCAAATATTCTTCGGTTACGTTTTTATATATGGGTTCGCTTCCTAAATCGTCGATTACGAGTAAATCGCAATCGCATAAAAGTTGCGCGTACAATTCTTTTTCGCCTATCGGGGCGGTGTGATATCTGAGCAAAATCGAATTGAGTTCGTAAGCGGTTAAAAAGAGCGTGTTAAACCCCAAGGCGTCAACCGCGGAACATATGCATCCCGCCATAAAACTTTTGCCCGTTCCGACGTTGCCCGAAATTACGAGATTTTTTGAGTGTATAGTAAAATTCTGCGAGTATTGCTTGATTTTTATATAAAATTTTTCTAAATTATTCCTGTCGGTATATTTTACGTCGGCGAAAGTCGGTAAAGATTTTTCGGATATTCCGAGTTCTTCTTCGGCGACTTCTTTAATCGTGTTTTTATAACAAACGCAAATTTCCCCGGATTTATCGAATCCCGTATCTTTACAGATTTTACAAGAGTAGGCGGGCGTAAGCATGGATTTCGTTATGCCGTGCCTTGCTGCGATTTTGCATAGGTCGGCTTGCGCTTCCGCTAATTTTTTTTCGTTTTTTTCGATTTCTTCGAGGTTGCCTGCGTATTTTGCTTTCGATAACGAAAATTTTATACCGTTACGTAAATTCAGCGCGTTTACGTAACTTTCGTCGTTAAACAGTTGTTGTCTGTAATATTCGGATTTTGCATTTGCCGCTTTTTTCCGCTCCGCATATTTGCGTTCGATTTCTTTTTTAAGTTGATTTTCCATATCGGTATGCAGTATTAAAACTCTATTTCGTCGATATTATCTATCAGTCCGTCAAGTTCGGCTTGAGTGTATTCTTTCGATTTGAAAGACTGACTTGTTTTCGTTTTGCCGCCGCCCGCGACGATTATTTTATCGGGGGAGAAGATTCCGTCGGATTTCCACCCCGATAAAACGGCGTTCATATAGGAAACGGGATTGTTTTTCCCGTTTGCCGCTTTTGCGGCGCATAGAATCATTTCGTCGGTGAAGTTCCAACTTCGCCATACTTTTAAGTTTTCTCTGTCCCAGTCGGTCGGTTTTCGGTTAAGTCCGCAAGACGACAATAATTCTTTAATGAAATTATCGTCTGCGCCGATAGTTTTCATATAGTCGGCAATAGAATTTATGGTTACCAGGCCGTTTTTATACATTTTTTCGATCACGTCGTTCATGTCTTCAAGAGTTCGCTTATTTTTTCTGAAACAATAATTAGCGATGAAAGTTAGCGAATCTTTGTCGTAACCCTTGTTGAGCCACGGCGTTACGTAGTTATCTACTACGGGGTCGATAACTTCAACGTAAACGGATAACGCTCTGTCGATTTTATACGCAAGTTCGACGGCAGCGGACCGTTCCTTGTAGTACGCTTTAATCTCATCCGATGAGAATTTTTTATTGAAAAATAAGAGTGTGAGTTCGCGGTCGAGTTTTTTTGTGTTTTTAGCCTTTACTTTTTTTGCGACGAAAATGATCGATTCGGCGTCGAACGCGTAGTCTTCCGTCCACTTTTTTACCAGATTTACGTCTTCGATATCGGGTTTGCCGTTTGGGATAATTGCTTTGAGAATATCGCCCGATTCACCGGAGCGGGCTGCGTAATCGGATAGTTCTTTTTCGATTTTCGTAGCCGTAGTTATGCCTTTCGCGGCGAAGTCTTCGGCGACTTTCAATATGTATCTGAAACCTATCGAACTACCTTTCAGGTCGACGCAATATCTTACTATCATAAGCATCGCTTCGGGTTTAATCGAGTATTCTTCCATAAGCTGAAAATATGCCGAATATTCGTTAGTGGTAATCATCCTGTCGGGAATCATTACCTGAAGCGATTTGTTGAATTCGGTGTACTTTTCGAGATTGTATTTTTTAGGTCGTGCGGAAGAAATCGGAAGATATCTGACGAGAAACGGGTCTTCGGAAATTACGCTGATAATTCCGAGTTCATCCCAGAACTTAAAACAGTCGATTACGTCCTTTTTATCCATTTTGAGTTCGGAAGAGAACTTTTCTAAAGTGTATTTTTCGTCGCCGAGTTTACAGACGAATAAACCGTAAAGGTACACCTTTACGGCGTCGCCGTTCGCTTCGGGTAAAAATCTCGACAAAAATTTATTGTCTACGACCGTTTCCGAGCCGTTTAACATCTCTTGTGAAAATCCGCAAAAAGCCATGGTTATAACTCCGTTAGCGTAATATATCACAATCCCGAAAAAATGGCAAGTTTTTTGGAAAAGTTTTTTCATTGACACAAAATATTGTGCCGCATATCGATTAAAACGACTAATTTGTCATTTTTGCGAAAATACGCTTGAAAAATATAAAAAAATTTCTAAAAAAGCCAAATATTTCTCGCAAAATTTTGAGAAATAGTGTATAATGTCGGTATAGTTATAAGTGTAAGTAGATTTAAGCGTTAAGTCTACGTTTACGGAGAGAGATGAATTTTAAGAATAGTCTATTGACTCCCATATCCCTTTGGAGCGATTTCGACGATTCGTTACCGCTTAAAAGTACGACCGTAAGTAAAATGAAGGTTGACGGGGCGATTATATCCGAAGTCTATTTTTCGGGCAGAGCCGTAGGTAACGAACGCGTGAGAATTTTCGGTTACTATTCCGTTCCCGACGACATTACCCCGAAAGGCGCAATTCTTTATATTCCGAACGACAACGAAAAAATCGGGTCGGATACTTTCAAAGAATTTTTAAGCGTCGGATATGCCGTTCTTGCGATTGACGTTTACGGAAAACGCGAAGGTTCGGTCAATCATACCGAATATCCTACGGCGGTATATTACGCCAACGTAGTCAACGCAGGCAGACGTAAAGATTTCGTCGACGAAAGCGCGAAAGAAACTTGTTG
Source organism: uncultured Eubacteriales bacterium (assembly GCA_900556195.1). GTDB lineage: Bacteria > Bacillota > Clostridia > Christensenellales > Borkfalkiaceae > UBA10281. The sequence goes on along the minus strand of USOJ01000024.1, from coordinate 4,890 downwards.
GTACGAATGGGTTGCGGTCGGCAGATACGCCGTAAAGTATCTTAAAGAAATCGGTTTCGATTCGATATGTCTTGCGGGTAATAAAATCGGCGCGAACGTAGGTTGGCAAATTGCCGCCTTCGATAAAAGAGTAACTTGCTTTATCGCTATGTTCGGAGCCGGGTGGACGGCGTATAAAAACGTATGCAAATTCGACGAAAATGCGAAAGAGCCTATCGAGGCGGACGATTCGTCGCGTAAATACGTCGCGGCGGTAGACGCCCACGCTTATGCTCCGTACGTAAGATGTCCGATACTTTATCTTACTTCGACGAACAGTACTTTTTTTGATTTCGACAGGGCGGGCGATACTCTTTCGAGAGTAAACGACGGCGTACCTTGTTTTACCGCTTATTCGGTCGGATACGACGCGCATTTAAGCGAAAGCGCAAAGATTGACGTGCTTGCGTTTTTGGAAACTTATATCGGTAAAAAATCCAAAATCAGTCCTAAACACGTGGATTTGGTATGTAAGCAAGAAGGAGACAAACTACGTTTTGAAGCGGATTACGGTAACCTTAAAGCAAAGAATATCTGCGTTTACGTCAACGAGGGCGTAAAGTACGCGTCAAAAAGAGATTGGGTAAGATACGAAGCGACGGAAGACGAACTCGGAAAACGCTCCGTTTTATATTCAATCGAGAGTAAAGGAATCGTTTTTGCCTTTTGCTCGGTTGAATTTGCCGACGGTACGGTTTTCTGCTCGAAAGAAATTTTTAAGAAAGTAGAAAAAACGAGTGATAAAAAATTATCGTCAAAATTGATATATTCGAGTAAAAAGGGGTTGAACGGACTTACTTTTATAGACGAAGACGCTTCGATTTCGATTTTTGCCGATAAAAACATTGAAGAAATAATCGGACCCGATGGAATAGTCGGCGCGTATTCGCAGAGCGGACTTTTAAGTTTTAAGTTATGCGATCCTGATTTTTCGTTGACCGACGCTTCTATTCTGAAATTCGACGCTTTCGTAAACGAATATTGTCCGCTCACGTTGACTCTCTACGAAGACGACGGCGAAATTAAAAAATATTCTTTTACGCAAGAACTAAAATCCGAAAATATCTGGCAAAATATTTTGGTTAAGATTTCCGATTTCAAATCCGACGTCGGATTCGTTATAAAAAATTATGATAAAGTGTTCGCTATGTCGATAAAATCGGATGCGAAATTCGTTATAAACAACGTCCTGATTATCTGAGGTAAGGTTATTTTAAGTAAAGACAATCTTCTGTCGCGCGGCGAAGAAAAGAAAAACAGAATATCCGTATTTGACGTTATTCTCATATTGCTGATTCTGGTTTTGACCGCATCGACGTTGATCAAGACGTATTGGCTTTCCCCCGTTCTCGTAGATGGCGATTCGATGAATAATACCGTACAAAACGGCGATTGGCTGATAATGGATAAAAAAAAGTCCCCCTCGTATGGAGATATAATAGTAATCAGAATAGACCAAAACACGAATTACATCAAAAGGGCGATTGCGTTTGAAGGCGATAGTATAAAGACGATTGACGGCGAACTTTACCGCAAAAAGAAAAACGAAAAAGATTACGTTAAGTTAAGCGAGCCTTACGCTTTTTATGACAGCGGAAATTCTCAACTTGAGATACAGGAATTTACGGTCAACAAAGGCGACGTTTATTTTCTCGGCGATAATCGCGAACATTCTACGGATAGCAGAAAGATAGGAACTCGTCCGCTGGCTAACGTGATAGGCGTTATTCCCGACTGGTCGTTAAAGTATCGCCATAACTATGCCTGGTATTATAAATTTTTATCGTCGATAAACGGTTTACGACACGAAAAAACACACGGAGAAACACTCAATGGATAAGATTATAATTACGTCCGACAGTACATGCGATTTACCCGACGACATATTGCGCGAGTACGACGTGCGGATTTGTCCGATATCCATACTTCTCGGCAACGAAGAAAAGTTTGATACCGTAGACGTTACGTCGGCCGACGTTCTGGATTTTGTTAATAAGACAGGTATTTTGCCGAAAACGTCCGCCGTTTCAGCCGACAGATACGCAGAGTTTTTCAAAAAGTACGTGGACGACGGGTATAAAGTGATTCATTTTTGCATTTCGTCGAAAGCGTCTTCCTGCTACGAGCACGCCGAGGCTGCCTCGAAAGATTTCGAAGGCGTCTACGTTATCGACAGTTACTCTCTCTCGTCCGGACAAGGACTACAGATATTGAAAACTGCCGATATGATAAAATCCGACGCGCCGATAGACGAAATAGTCGAAAAGGCAAAAAGATTCAACGAAAAAGTTCAAACGTCTTTCGTGGTAGACAGACTTGATTTTCTGCATAAAGGCGGAAGGTGTTCGTCGGTTGCGTTAATTGTGTCGAAAATAATAAAAATTCACCCGTCGATTTCAATCGTAGACGGTGCGTTGCAGGTCAAGAAAAAGTACGTGGGGGCTCTTAAACGTTCGCTCGCGCAATATATCGACGATCTTGCGTTGGAATACAAAAATTACGACGATACGAGAGCGGTACTTATTCATAGTCCGTCGGATGCGGAATTGGTGGATTATACCAGATCTCTTATCGAAAGCAAATTTAATTTCAAAACGATAATCGATTCTACGGCGGGCAGTACCGTTACGAGCCATTGCGGATATAATACGATTGGCTTGATGTTTTGTTTACCGGATTAAAATGCGGGGAAGAAAATTATGATACATTTATATAACGACGGCGATTACGCCGCCGCAAAAGCGAGAAAGAAAAAATTACTTGCCATATACTTTATAGTTTTAGGCGTGTTGTTTGCCGTTTGTCTTACGCTGTTTATCTGTTTTTTACAGTTGCCTTATCAATACACCCAATCGCTCGTAAATCAAAAGGACGCGTATTTGGTTTCAGTGTGTGTCGTTTCGGTTCTGGGCGTTATATTTTCGGTCGTATATCTCGGAATACCGTATAAAAGAGCGAAATATTATTTCAGATTTTTAGACGATACGAAAACGGGGGATAAGCAAATGAGCGTAAGCACGTTCGTTAAAAACGACGAAGGAATAACCGAAGTCGGTTACGTCGATTATCATACGATGATCGTTCTCGAATGGTCGGATAAAACGCAGGAATATATGCGCCGCCACGTTCTGGTAGACAAAGAAAAGCAAATGCCGGATTTCAAAAACGGCGATATAATTAAATATGTTACGCACGCGAACTGTCTTTTATCTTACGGATTAAAAAGCGAAGAAGACGTGTTCGACGAAATAAATTAAAGGAGATACTAAAATGTCATTAAACAGAAACGACGTTCCGTCGCATCTTAAGTGGAATCTGTCCGAAATCGTAGACGGTGAAAAAGGTTTTACCGTTATAGAAAGCGAAATTTTAAGTAAACTCGATTTTTCAAAATTCGAAGGTAAACTTGCGGATGAAAACGTTTTACTCGAATGTCTTCGCTATATGGACGACTTAGAAATAAAACTCGAAATACTCGGCGTTTACGCAATGATGTACCGTGACGTAGATACGAGAAATTCCGATGCGAACGCGCTTAATTCGAGAGTCGATAATCTGTTCGTTAAATATTCTTCCTCGGTTTCGTTCGTTACGCCCGAAATTACGGCTCTTCCGGAGGAAAAATTAAAAGCGATAATCGCAGACGAAAGATTTAAGGATTACGATTATCAACTTGAACAAATGCTAAAATCGAAGCCGCACGTTCTTTCGAGAGATTGCGAAAATATACTTTCGCTCGGCGGGCAGGTGTTCGGCGGATTTCAGGAAATTTTTACTATGATAAACAATGCCGACCTTGCTTTTCCCGAAATCGAGGTAAACGGCGAAAAAATCAAGTTAAGCCACGGAATGTACTCGGTTTGCATGGATTCGAAGGACAGAAAAGTGAGAGAAACCGCATTCAAGGCGTTTTACAAGGCTTTCCGTGACGTCCTCAATACTATAACCGCGACGTACGCGGGTAACGTAAATAAAGACGTATTCCTGACCAAAGCGCGCAAATATAACAGTTGTCTGGAACGCGCGCTCGAAAACGAAGACGTGCCTGCGGAAGTATATAAGAATCTTCTGAAATACGTCAACGGCGCATTGCCGACGCTTCATAAATACGTAAAAGACAGAAAGGAAACGCTCGGTTACGACGAAATGCATATGTACGATATGTACGTATCTCTCGTCGAAGACGCGGAACTCAAATTACCTTACGAAGAAGCCTTCAAACTCGTTAAAAAGGGACTTGCTCCTCTCGGCGAAGATTACGGCGAACTTCTGCAGAAAGCGCACGACGAAGGCTGGATCGACGTGGAAGAAACCGAGGGTAAGAGAAGCGGCGCTTACAGCGTAGGCGTATACGGCATAGAACATCCTTACGTTCTTCTGAACTATCAACCGACGACTCACGACGTGTTTACTATCGCGCACGAACTCGGACATTCCATGCATTCGTATAAGTCCGACGCGGCTCAACCCAAGTCTAAAGCGGATTATAAAATATTCGTTGCGGAAGTCGCAAGTACGGTCAACGAAGTATTATTGCTTAAATATCTCTTAAAGAACAGTACGGACGTAAAACTTAAAAAATATTTGTGTTCGTATTATCTCGAAATGATAAGAACCACTATCTTCCGGCAGACTATGTTTGCGGAATTCGAGTATATCGCTCACGATTCGGCAGAAAAGGGTATTCCGCTTACTAAAGATTACCTTAACGGCGAATATCTCAAACTTAACAAAAAATATTACGGCGACGCCGTCGTTTCCGATGACGAAATCGCTTACGAATGGGCGAGAATACCTCACTTTTATAACTCCTTCTACGTGTACAAATACGCGACCGGCATGTCCGCCGCG
>USOJ01000023.1 GCA_900556195.1 uncultured Eubacteriales bacterium | reverse complement strand
TAATCAATGTTTTGCGTAGCAAAAGCGAAAGTTTCCGTGCGTTTGGTATTTCGCCCGCGACGCGGGCGAAATATACGTTTTGCGAAACAAAATATATCTTCCGCAGATCGTAGCCACAAAGCGGTAATTTTACGGTTTATACTCCCGAATAAGCGGAGAAGCCGCCGTCTACGGGGATGACCGTACCCGTTACGAAGCCGCTTGCGTTATCGTCTACGAGCCAGAACAAACAGCCTAAAAGGTCGTCGATCTCGCCGAATTTTTTCATTGGCGTAGCCGCCAGAATCTTTTCGGTACGAGCCGTGGGTTTCCCGTTTTCGTCGAACAAAAGCGCGCGGTTCTGATTGGTTACGAAAAATCCGGGCGCGATCGCGTTGCAACGGATATTGCAAGGCGCGAAATGAACGGCAAGCCATTGCGTAAAGTTGCTTACGCCCGCTTTCGCCGCCGAATACGCGGGGATTTTGGTGAGCGGTCTGTACGCGTTCATCGACGATATATTTATGATATTGCCGCCCGTTTTGACCATATCTTCGGCGAACACTTGCGTAACGAGAAACGCCGAAGTGATATTGAGGTCAAACACGAATTTAAGTCCGCTTTCTTCCAGCGCGAAAAAGTCTTTTACGCCCGTGGTGTCGGGGAACATATATTCGTTGTCGCAAGTTGCTTTGGGATTATTCCCGCCCGCGCCGTTGATAAGTATATCAACCTTGCCGAAAGCCTCTTTAACCGTCTTATACGCCTCTTTTATGCTCTCTTTATCAAGACAGTTGCAACGGATAGCCAAAGCGTTTTCGCCTATTTCGGAAGCGATTTTTTCGGCGGCGTCGTAGTTGATGTCGAGAAGCGCGACGTTCGCGCCCTGCGTAGCCAAAGCCTTTGCGAACTCGCCGCAGATTATTCCGCCCGCTCCCGTTATAACGGCGGTCTTACCGCCTAAATCTATACTGAAAGGTATCTTCATAATTTTTTCTCCTTTTTCAAATCTTTTTCTACCGCTTCGAACACGCCCGTAAGGTACGCCGCGCCGAGGGCTCTGTCGTAAAGTCCGTACCCCGGTTTTGCGTCTTCGCCCCATATATTTCTGCCGTGGTCGGGTCTTAAATAGCCGTCGAAGCCGTTTTCTACGAGCGCGCGGACGATTCCGTAAATATCTACGTTACCGTCGCCCGTCCGGTGTCCGTTTTCGTAGAAATCGGTTTCGGAAGTATACTTTAATTGTCTTAAATGAGCGAAATAGATACGCTTTGCGTATTTAGCCGCCATTTTCGGCAAATCGTTGAATCTGCCCGCCCCCAGACTGCCCGTGCAGAACGTTATTCCGTTATGCTTATCCGGCACGGCGGCGAAAAGTTTGTCGTAGTCCTCTTCTCTGCCGACTATTCTCGGCAAATCGAAGATATCCCACGGCGGATCGTCGGGGTGAATAGCCATATTCACGCCTGCCTCCTCGCACGCGGGCATGATAGCGTTAAGGAAGTATACGAGATTTTCAAAGAGTTTCTCGTGAGTCATACCTTCGTACGCTTTCAGAAGTCCGTTAAGTTCGTCGGGGGTGTAACTTTCGTCCCAACCGGGCAGACGAAGATTACGCTTGTCGAGTTTTTTGAAATCGGCTTCCGAATAAGAAAGCGACGTCGAACCGTCGGCATGCTTATAGTATAAATTCGTCCTGAACCAATCGAAAACCGGCATAAAGTTATAACAAACGCACTTGACGCCTATTTTGCCGCAGTTGATTATATTCTGCTTGTACGCCTCGATATATTTATCGCGCGTCGGCAGTCCGAGTTTTATATCCTCGTGTACGGGGATACTCTCTATAACTTCGGTTTCAAGCCCCGCTTTCGCGGCGAGATCTTTGAGTTTCTGCAATTTTTCTACCGGCCACACGTTACCGACCGGTTCGTCGTATACGGCGGTAACCACGCCCGTCATACCCTGAATCTGCTTTATGTAGTTAAGGGGTATGCAGTCGTTTTCGCCGTACCAGCGGAATGTCATTTTCATAGTTTTTCCCTTTAAGTCTTATCGTCTTTCTCGACGATAAAACCTGCTTATATAATACTATAAACCACAAAAAAAATCAACGGTTTTCTTTCCGTCGATTTTTATCTTTTTGCAATATATGCCGCCGCGACGATTAAAACAACGGCGCGAACGGATCCATTATTATTTTGCCCGCTTTTTCGAGTACGTTGAGTTTCAGGCTCTTATCGTCGGCAGGCATACATTCGGATTCGAACAGGTAATCGAAATCGTCTTTTACCTGCCCTACGGCTTTTTCGTCGGTGAATATTATTCCGCACTCGAAGTGATGCACGAACGAGCGGTAATCGAGATTGACCGTCCCCGCGAACGCGAGTTTTCCGTCGCATATCATCGTCTTGGAATGTACGAATCCGTCGCGGTAGAGATATATCTTCACGCCCGACTTTTTAAGCAGCGAACAATAAAATTTGGTCATTATATATATCGTCTTTTTATCGGGCTTCTGCGGGATTATAAGCCTTACGTCCACGCCGCGCCGCGCGGCGTTTGCGAGGGCGCCCCTTATATCGGTATCCGCCACGAGATACGGGCAAGCGAAATATATATACTCTCTCGCCCCGTAAATAGCGTTCAGAAAAGTCGTTTCGGATATGTGTTCGGTCGTTATAGGCGCGGGCGAGTCGCCGAAAGGCATGCAATAGCCGTCGCTTAAAAACTTTTCGTGCTCACGGCAGATAAAGTCGTTTTCGTTTATCGGCTTGCCGCTTACGTTGAAAATCTGCGTAAACAGCCTTACGAAACTGTCTACGGGTTTACCCTTTACCATAACGCCGCTGTCAAGCCAACGCCCGTACGGATGCGTTACGTTGATATATTCGTCTGCGATATTCACCCCGCCCGTAAAGGCGATTTTGCCGTCCACGACGACGATTTTTCTGTGGTCGCGGTTATTGTGGATAATCGACACGACGGGTATGAATTTATTGAATTTCCGCGCGTCTATACCCTCTTTGCGGAGTTTGCGATAAAACCCCAAAGCGACTTTGGTAACGCTGCCCACGTCGTCGTACACGAGATATACCTTTACGCCGTTTTTCACTTTATCGAGCAGAATTTTATGCACGGCGTCCCACATTACGCCTTCCTGAACGATAAAATATTCTATAAAGATATACTTTTCGGCGGACGAAAGGGCTTTTTTGAGTTCTTCGAAGTACCTTTCGCCCGACGGCAGATATTCTATATCGTAATCGTCGTACACGGGTAAAGACGTAACGCCCCGAAGGTATTTGAACGTGCCTGCAAATTGCGGCTCGTCTTTATAAAGATTTTTGACGATTCTTTCCTGTTCGTAATATCCGTCGTCCTTCTCGTGATATACCGCCGAGAATTTCTTTCGCATACGGCGGCTTAAATGTACGTTTCCGAACGTCAGATAGCACATCGCGCCCGCGTAAGGGAAAGCAAGACACAGGATAATCCACGGCAGTTTATACACCGCCGCGGTTTCCTTATTTATTAAACTTACGAGCAATATACCGCCTGTAACGTAAGTCGCAATCCAGATCCAATGCCAGTAGGAGCCGAGTTTGTTAATTCCTATCCAGATTCCCGTCCAGATAGCCGCGGCTTGCAGAATTATCGAAAGCGCGATAACGGTAAATCTCGAAAATATCAGTCTTTTGTTATGCTTTTTCTTCATGTGGTCGTTACGTGGTATTCCTTTCCGGGAACTCATCCGTGTTCTTCGTTGACGCCTTCCTTGCAAGGGAAGGCAGGCGCGCGATACGTCGTTGCGGGCGTACCTTATATTATTTTGCCAAAAGGGCGAATAATTTATCCGTAACGGCGGTCGGATCTTCTACCGTAAGACCCGAAATCAACCTGCCCGCCTGATACAATACTTCGGCATAATCGGTAAGTCCGTCGGCGTTTTCTTCGTATACGGCTTTGAGTTTTGCGTATAACGCGTGATTCGAATTGAGTTCGAGTACTTTGTTCGCCTTAACTTTTTCTTCCGCGCCGGGCATGGAGTTGAGTACCTTTTCCATTTCGAGCGAAACTTCGCCCTCGCTCGACAGACAAACCGCGTGATCGCCTATCGAAGTGGAAACTTTAACCTTGCTCACCTTATCGCCGAGCGCGTCTTTGATTTTGGCGAGCATATCCTTATCCCGTTCGGTTATTTCGTCGTCTTCCTTGCTTGCCGAAACTTCTTCGCTCAGAACGTTCTTAAAGGTCTTGCCGTCGTATTCTCCGAGCATCTTTACCGCGAATTCGTCCACGTCGTCCGTAAAGCACAATACGTCTTTACCGTCTTTAAGGGCCTTTTCGCACTGCGGTAACGCTTTGACCGCCGCCACCGTCTTGCCCGAACCGTAATAAATCGTCTTGTCGTCTTCGCCGAGAGCCGAAACGTACTCTTTAAGCGTAACGTATTTGTCCTCTTTCGCGGACTTGAACATTACGAGATCCTGCAGAAGTTCTTTGTTCATTCCCCAGCCGGAGTACAGACCGTATTTGAGTTGAAGTCCGAATTTTTCAAAGAATTTATCGTAATTCTCCCTGTCGTTCTTCTGCATGTCGAGAAGTTCGTTTTTAATCTTCTTTTCGAGGTTGGAAGCGATAAGTTGAAGTTGACGGTTATGCTGTATGGTTTCACGCGAGATATTAAGCGTGAGTTCGCTGTCAACGAGCCCTTTTACGAAACTGAAACAATCGGGAAGCAGATCTTCGCAACGATCGGTGATAAGCACGCCGTTCGTATAGAGTTTAAGCCCTTTTTCGTAGTTCTTGCTGTAATAGTTGTAAGGCACGGTGGACGGAATATACAACAGAGCCTTATACGTTACCGCGCCTTCGGCAGACGTGTGAATATAGCGTAAGGGGGCTTCGTAATCGTAAAAGTTATCCTGATAGAATTTGTCGTATTCTTCTTTGGTGATTTCGTTTTTGTTCTTCTTCCACAACGGAACCATGGAGTTAAGAGTTTCCCATTCTTTGTAACTCTCTCTTTCTTTGCCCGCCTTTCTGTCCTCTTCGCTCTGTTCCTTGTACTTCGTAACCTGCATTTTGATGGGGTAACGAATATAATCGGAATATTTTTTGACGAGATTTCTTATCTCGTATTCCTGCAGGAATTTGGAATATTTATCGTCGTCGGTGTCGGGCTTTATATGCAGGATAATTTCCGTGCCGCGGTCGGCTTTGTCGCAGGGCGCAATCTCGTAACCTTCCGTGCCACTGCTCGTCCAGACGTTTGCCTCTTCCGAGCCGAACGCTTTCGATTTTACTTCTACTTTATCCGCAACCATAAACGCGGAATAGAACCCCACGCCGAACTGACCGATTACCGAAACGTCTTCTTTGTCTATATCCTTGTTTTCTTCCTTAAAGGCAAGCGAACCGCTTTTAGCGATAGTGCCGAGATTGTCTTCGAGTTCTTTCGCCGTCATACCGATACCGTTATCTTTTATCGTAAGAGTTCCGTTATCTTCGTCGGCGGTGATTTCTATCGCGAAGTCCTCCCTCGTAAGACCCGAAAGCCCTTCTTTCATTCCCTTGAAATAGAGTTTGTCGATAGCGTCGCTGCAATTGGAAATAAGTTCTCTCAAGAAAATTTCTTTATGAGTGTAAATCGAGTTGATCATAAGATCGAGTACTCTTTTGGATTGTGTTTTGAAACTTTTCATATACATTCGCCTCTCTTTATATAAATTTAGCAGGCAAACGCCGAAAGTGTTAGCACTCTCTTTATTTGTCTGCTAATATTATATCGCGAATATTTACCGAAATCAAGCGTTTTGCGTAACGTTTAAGTGAAAATTTTCGGCGCGCTTTTTAAGTTGCCGTATCTATCCGCAATTTTCTATTGAGAATTTTCGTAGAATTCTACACTTTTTCTCAATAACCCACCATTACATGAATGCTTTCCCTATCGGGGAAGGCGGATAAAAAATAAAGGCGGTCGGATGACCGACCGCCTTTCGCGCGAATGCCGTTTGATTAAAAACGGACGTTATTTGGTTTTCCAGGTAATACTCTTATTATCGGCGTCGACGGTCCAGTAATTATCCGCCCAACCGGTTGCGGGGAAAGCGGCAAATGTATCGCCGGTTTCTTCCGTCCCGTCGGAATACTGTAAATACGCGTAATACGGGGTATTTCCGCCGCCGAGTCCGACGTAATCTAAATAACCCATTTCAGAACGAACCAGTCTACCCTTTCTGTCGCCTCTGAAATCTTTTTTCATACCTATAACGGCTACGTTATTCATAACGGAAAGATTATCGAACGCGCCTATTATACATTGACTCTTTCCCATAGCCCATGCGGCATCGGATATTACGCTTAAGTCGATTACGACGTTGGTCAGAATCGCATGACTGAACTTGTCTTTTTCGGTACTCGTAAAGAAGGGGCCGCATAATTCGCTTGCCCAACCCAAACTGGGGGCTGTGCCCGTGCCGTCGGACGCAAAGCCGGTAACGGCGGAATATCTGACGTAAATATTTTCAAACGCGCCGTTTCCGCAATATACCAGGGATTCGTTGTTCCCGAGCGCAAGGTCGGTAAACGCAACGTTTTTAATGATACCGCCGTCTATTTTATGAATAAAGCCGGAACCGTGCAACGGAACGGCAAGCACGAGTTTCTTAATCGCGTATCCGTTACCGTCGAACGTTCCTTTGAACGCATAAGTTACGCCGAATCTGTAATCTTTTGCCGCTTCCTGAGTTGCCCCGTACGAAGTATACCACTCGCCCGCTTCGACGTCCGCGCCGAGGCGGTAATAACCGCCGCCTTGCATAGTTGCGGAATCCGCGTAGTTTTTCAGCGATTGTAAAGTCGCCTTATCGCTTATGGTTTTGGTAATAACAAGCATAGGAACGGTTATTTCGTAATCGGTTGCTTCGCCTTCGATTTTCACTTTTAATTCAACGTTCCCGTACGTGTCGCTTACCGGAATTACGGAAGTATTGAAAGAAAGTACGCCGCCGTTTATAGTCGCCGTGCCAAGGCTTACTCCGTTCAAAGTTAATTTCGCTTCGGAAGTTTCGTTATAAACGGTCGTCAGGTCGATGGTTTTATCGACGCCCGCCGCCGTAACGACTCCGCCGTCAGCCGTAGCGTTAAGGTCTATTTCGGTAGTCGTATCAAGAGCAGATTTAACGGTCTTTTTCGATACCGTGACGGTTATTTCAACGGGATTAGCCACATCGAAGATATTTTTCGAGCAAACCGTAAACGTCGTACCGATAGCGACGCTTTCGTCAACGGTAATAACGCCGTTTTTAAGCGTTACGCCTTCGGGCGCGTTTTCGCCGAGATACAGCAGACAGTTGGCAGGGACCGCAAATTCCGCGCTTGCTCCGACTTCGACAGACGAAGCCGATTTGGTAAATTCGGCGGATTTGCTATAAGCGGTCATACCCTTAAACGTAGGCATTCCGCCTTCCGCGCCCGACCAGAAGTCAACGTCCCAACCGCTCGCCGGAAGAGCAACTCCGTTATCCGAAGCGTCATCTTGATAGTAAACGTATATACCGAAACTTTCGCCCGTAATCCAACCCGAACCGTCAAAAACGATCTTGAATCTGTTTCCGTCGTTATTAGTTCCGATCTTCGATTTGTTCGCGCCAATAACGGCAACGTTCGTCATTGTCGAACCCTTCGTAAAGTTACCGAGAATTCCCCTTACCTGCGAAGTACATTCCCAGAATTTATCTTTGTCTGCAGCGGACGCGTCGACGTTATAAGTTTCGGAAAGGTCTACTACGACGTTAGTCATCGTTACGTCGCAAGCGACTTTTGATTTACTGAAAAACGTTGAAGTATAGTGCCCGCTCCAACCGCCGCTCACGACGTTCGGCATACCCATATAAGCCGCAAGACCGGCTTTGCAGTATTTAACGTAAACGTTTTCAATCGTTCCGTAACCCGTATACGTAAGACCGCATTGCGCGGCAAGCGCAAAGTTCGTAAACGCAATATTTTTAATAGTGCCGCCTTCCATCGTATCGATAAAACCCGAAGGTTTACCGTTGTAAGCAACGCCTACCGAATCAAGCGCATAGCCGTTACCGTCTAAAACGCCTTTGAACGGATAAGTTACGCCGAATCTGTAATCGGCATTCGTTTTTTCGACACCTTCTTTTACTTCACCCGTATACCAATATCCGACGTTTACGTTTGCGCCGAGGCGATAATAACCGCCGCCTTGCATGGTTTCGCTGTCTGCGTAAATTTTAACCGATTGTAAAGTCGCTTTATCGCTTACGGTTTTGGTTATAATAAGCGCAGGCGCGACGAAGTCGTAATCGACGGTGTCTTGGGAAAATTTGATTCCGAGTTTTACGTTGCCGTAAACCGTTACGGGGATAACGCCTTTAAGAGTGATTTTGCCGTTTACGACAGCCGCGTTATATTCGGTTTCGTTCACGGTGAGTTTAACGCCTTCTGCGCTTTCGCTATATACGGCGGAAATATCGAGTTCGCCTGCGGTGGCGGAAACCGTTCCGTCTTCGCCTACGGTAGCCGCAAAGTCAACGGTGGAATTAGTAGTCCGTTCGCCGGTTACCTGCTTATGTCCGCAAGCGCAGGTTGCGGTTACGATACCGTCGTTTTCGACTCCTTCGCCGAATTTATGAGTCGCAACGATAGAAGCGACCTTATACGCGGAGAGATAATTTTCGCTTTCCGCCGCGGTGGCTTTTACGTAATAAGTCTTGCCCGCTTCGAATTTGAAATCCTCGCCGAGTCCGTCTATAGGATAGAAATTAACGTTATCGATCGAGTAAGCGTAAGTTATCGCCCCTGCAACGGAAGTCGCGTTAAATTCGGTAGGAACGGCGTCTCCGCAATGAATTTCTTCGCCGTCGAGCGAGAAAGTAACTTCGTTTGCCGCTTTCGCGATTGCGACTTTGAAAGAACCTTCCGTCGCGCCGGTGTGATTATTATCTACCGTTACTCTGTAATAAACGGTATATTCGCCGGCGTTCGTCGCCGCGGGAACGTCCGCGCCCCATTCGCCGTCGCCGAGTTTATATTCGAGCGTAGCGTCGCTTACGCTGCCAGCGCTTGCGAGAGCCTGCGCGTTGCCGTTATAAACGAGTTCCGTTTTCGCGGTCGGCGCGGTTACGCTTGCAACCGCTTTCGCGATAGTTACATTTACTACCGACAAATTGCTTTCGATGTCAATATGGTTCTTGTCGCCCTTTAATCTGAAATAAACGACGTATTCGCCCGCGTTGGTGGCGATGGGGATATTTTCGCTCCATTCGCCGTCCGCGCCGAGTTTGTATTGTAGAGTTCCGTCGGCGCTTTCGCCCGCGGTAACGAGCGCTTGCGCTTCGCCGTTATAAGTGAGTTGATTTGCGGCGGGATTGCTCGTAATCGCCGAATGTGCTTTCGCTATCGTGAATTTAAGA
>USOJ01000022.1 GCA_900556195.1 uncultured Eubacteriales bacterium | reverse complement strand
TCGTCCACCGTGCCGACGATGACGCGTACCGCCGTCAGATCGTAAATCTGATCGAGCGTCTTGTTTTGCTTTTTCATCTTTTTATAGATGCTGTAAAAGTGCTTGGGTCTGCCGAAAACTTCGCCTTCTATATTAGATTCTTCGAGAATTTCCTTTATTTCGCCTACTACCGATTCGACGAATTCTCGCCTTTCGGTAAGTTTGCTGTTAATATTTACCGACAAATACTCGTATGCCTCGGGGTCTATATATTTAAGGCACAAATCTTCAAGTTCGCATTTAATTTGCGAAATCCCGAGTCTGCCGGCAAGCGGCGCGTAAATATCCAGCGTTTCGTGCGCCATCCGCAATTGCCTTTCCTGCGACAAGAAATTCAGAGAGCGCATATTGTGAAGTCTGTCGGCGAGTTTTATGATTATAACCCTTATATCCTTCGCCATCGAAACGAAAATCTTTTTGAAGTTTTCAGCCTGTTCTTCTTCCCTGGACTTGAATTCGATTTTATCAAGTTTCGTTACACCCAGCACAAGACCGAGAATCTCTTCGCCGAACGCCTCTTTAATATCCGCTTCCGAAACGGGAGTGTCTTCGAGTACGTCGTGCAAAAACGAGGCCGCCGCGGTATTATAATCCATACCGAGATCCATCAAAATTTTCGCAACCGCGCATGGGTGAGTAAAATACTCTTCGCCCGAAGCGCGCTTTTGCCCCGTATGAGCAGATTTCGCGAAGTAGAACGCGCGATTAACCACTTCGCGTTCTTCACCGTCGTACGTTTTTTCTATTTGACTTAAAATTTCTTCATACATATTTATTAACCGTTGATAAACGTTGACACTACCCTGTATATTTCGGAATCGTTAAGACTTTTACCCGCTCCGTGAACGGCGTAGAATTTACCGCCTTTGGCTTCTATAAGACCGAGTTCGCGGAACACTTTGACTGCAAAAGCAATCTCTTTAAGTCCGTAACCGTTACCCGCCACGGCGGCAGCGTCTTCGATCGAACTGAATTTCTTTTCGGATTTTTTCAAGGCAAGGTATATTTCGCCGAGTGTTTTTCTGTCAGCCGTAACTCCCTGACAATCGAAACCGTTCTGACTTACGTTAACCGAAATTTCGACGTCGTACGGTAAGTTAAGCGACACGTTAAGCGGCTTATCCAAAAACACTATATGACTATATAGAGCGGTTATCTCACCTTTTATACCGAGACAAACCGTAGAAAGATTACTTTTTTTACACGTAGAATAAGTAGTTACGTCCAAACCCCGAAGTTGCTCCTCGTAGTGTTTAACCGTTTTAGACGAACAAGCAATAAACAGAGTTCCGAAAATTTCTCTTTTTGCTCTTTCTATGTACTCTTCGGTCGTTTTTTCGTCGATTTCAGTATAAGTTTCCGTTTTTGCGCTTATGCTGTCGAGTTGCGAAGAGAAAAGCAAAAAATCGGTATAATCGTCGAAACGAGCCTCGGTTTTATAACTTTTAACGTACCCTTTGGCGTATTTTTTGCCGTTGAATACGGATGCGGAAGGTTCGTATATCAGGGCTTTTACGACGTCGGAATTAAGAATCTTCATATCGTCTACGCCGTTAAAATATATAAAATCGAAATTATTCGTTTTAAGGGATAAATGCGGCGATCCGTATTTAAGCGGAGTTGCGTATGCGTTGCCTACGTATTCGGCGAAAAGCGGGCGCGGATTTTCAACGCCGCACGGTTCGAGTTTTTCCAACTCTTCTACGTAGCCTATCGTTATAGGCTCTTTAACGATCTCGTCAACGTAGACGACGGAAGTAAAATCGGATATATCGCATGTCTTTGAAACGTATTCGTCCAAAGCGTTTTCAAAGTCAGTTAAATTTTCGTATCTTACGGTAACGCCAGCCGCTTGCGCGTGTCCGCCGAAATTTTCGGAATATTTCGTCGCGTATTTTAAGGCTTCGAATATATTGATAGAGTTATTCGATCTTGCGCTGCCGTGCCATACCCCATCGCTTTCGGTAAATAAAATCGTCGGTTTACCCGTTTCTTCCGCTATTCTTGCGGCGACTATACCCACGAGCCCCGTATTCCATTTTTTATCGTACAAGACGTTTACTTTCATGAGCGGAGATTTATTCGAAAGTTTGTTTTTCGCGCTTTTATATAATTCTTCGCAATCGTTCTGTCTTTTTGCGTTGAATTGGTTTAATTGTTCCGTAAATACTCCGACTTCATACCCGTCTTCGGATAAAAATGCGGAAAGCGCGACGTTTGCATTGCCCATTCGTCCGGCGGCGTTGACCCTGGGAGCAACCGAATATGAAAGCGACGTGGCGGTGATTTCCTTTACGTTTGCGTTTTTAAGAAGCGACTTTATCGCGGCTATGCATTTACCCTGCCTTATTCGTTTTAAGCCTTCCGTAACCAAAATACGGTTTTCGCCGATAAGCGGCATACTGTCAGCCATAGTTGCCAACGCAACCATATCGAGAAACTCGTCGGCTTTATCACCTATCAACGCTCTTGAAAGATTATAGGCAACTCCCGCGCCGCATAAACCGTTAAATTTATAATCGTCGTCTAATTTACAACTGATAATCGTACAATCGGGCAACGTATCGGGGATTTCGTGGTGATCGGTAACGATAACGTCTACTCCGAGATCCTGCAGATATTCGACTTCGTTTACCGCGCTTATGCCGCAGTCGACGGTAATCAACAAATCGGGGCAAAACTCTTCCAGCGCCCGTTCGATAACCGCTTCAGATAACCCGTAACCGTCGCTGCGCTCGGGAATAACGGCGTATGCGGTTTTGCCCATAAGACGCAGACACTTAGTTAAAATCGTTGTAGCCGATATTCCGTCTACGTCGTAGTCGCCGTAAACGACGATAACTTCTTCGGGCGAAACGGCGTTTATTCTGTCAACGGCTTCTTTCATACCCGACATTAAAAACGGATCGCCGAGATCCGATAGCGACGGATATAAAAACTTTTTCGCCTGCTCTACGGAGTTTATATTGCGTTCGGTTAAAATTTTTGCAAAACGCGCAGAAACTCCGAACGTTTCCGAAATATCTTTTATTAAATTTTCGTCGCGCGACTGAGATTGTTTTTCGTATATCATAACGTTTATAAGCAAAAAGCGGACGGAAAAATTTCCGCCCGCCCGATTAAATTCAATTAAGCGTTTTCGGCCACGACCGGTTTATCGGTGTTTTTAGCCTTTTTCTGCTTTTTGTCAGCCTGTTTGAATAATTTTCTTAAATACACCCACGTCGGAGCGGCAAGAAGTATCGAAGAATACGCACCTGCAACGAGACCGAAAATTATCGGGTAAGCAAACTCTTTGATTGCCTGCGTGCCGAATACCGCGAGAAGAACGATCATTACGAGAGTTGTAATCGTCGTTAAAATAGTTCTCTTTAACGTTGCGCCTATTGCCTCGTTCGCAATATCTACGTCCGTAACTTCTTTGTAAGACGGCTTTTTCATAAGTTCCCTTATCTTATCGAATACGACTATCGTCGAGTTAATCGAATAACCGATTATCGTAACGATTGCGGCAATAAAGGTCTGGTTTACAGAGATTTGGAATATCGACGTCAACGCAAACATTATCAGAACGTTATGGATGAGCGCAAGTATTGCCGCAAGACCGGACAACAACGTGAACCGTATCGCTATATATACGAGAATTACCGCTATGGCAACCGCAACCGCTATAATCGCGGATTTAAGCACCCATTTCGCCGATTCGTTACCGACGAAAGAAGAGGATACCGTAACGCCCGCATTATACTTTTCCTGCAAATAGGTCGTAAGTTCGGAATTTATCTCCTGCGATTCTCTTTGAGCAACGTAACCCGTAATTTCTTTCTCACCGGACTTAAATTTCGCTTTCGTGGTGAGCATATTAACTTTCTTACCGTTTTCGGTCATCGTCGTTCCGAGAACGACTACGTAGTTGTTGCCGTTAACGGTAACGTTTTTGATTTCAAACTTTTTGTTATCGGGATTTTTGCTTTCGCCCGTTTCGCTGACGCCGCGGTCGCCTTCGAGCCACTTTCTGAGAGTGTTTTCGAATTCTTTCTTATCGGTAACGTCGTCCGCCTCGACCGATACTTTAATACCGCCCGTAAACTCGATACCTAAGTTCATACCCTTGACGCAAGTCATTACCACGCCTGCGATAATAATCAAAAGGCTTATCGAAAGAGTAATAATAAATTTCTGAACGTATTTAGCGTTTTTCAATTTCGTGAAGATATTCATGCAGCCTCAACCTCCCTTTTAAGCGAAAGGAATCTGTCGCGTCTGTCTTCCTTTACAAGACCCGCGACGACCGAGGTGAATGCCCTCGTTACGAAAATAGCGGTAATCATAGATACGACCGTTCCGAGGAACAACGTTATCGCAAAGCCTTTAAGCGAACCCGACGTAAGTATCCAGAGTACGCCTGCCGCCAAAAGCGTGGTAACGTTGGAGTCGATAACCGTAACTACGGCGTGCTTATAACCGACCGAAATAGCCGCCTTTCTCGTCTTACCCGACGCATATTCTTCTTTGACCCTGTCGAATATAACGACGTTTGCGTCGACAGCCATACCGATAGAAAGAATAATACCCGCGATACCGGGGAACGTCAACTGTACGAACGGGAATACCGCAAGTACTCCGACGTACAAAAGAACGTATACGAGAAGCGCGATTGCAGCCGCAATACCCATACCGCCGTAGAAAGCGATAAGGAGTACGAATATAACTATAAGACCGATACCCGCAGCAAGCATAGCGTTATTGAGCGCATTCTGACCGAGAGTCGCGGACATTGCGCCCGATTCAACCATTTTAAGGTCTACTTCCAAAGAACCGCTCGTAATAACCGAAGCAAGCGATTTTGCTTCTTCTGCCGAGCCGCCGTTTAATTGAATCTGCGCTGTTTTACTATCGATTTCTTTTTCGCAAGTAGGAGCGGAAACCTGTTCGTCGCCGAGATAGATATACAACTTCTTGTCCGAACTGCTACTTGAAGAAACGTGTCCGGTAGCGGTTTTGAATTTCTTCTGACCTTCGGCGGTAAATTCGAGAGTTACCGCGGGGTTGCCGTTTTCGTCGTAACCCGTTCCGGCTTTCTTGATATCTTTACCCGTAAGCCAGACCGTACCGGAAGAATCTCTGAATTCGAGTTTACCTTGACTTCCGACGTATTTAAGAACGTCTTCGGGATTTTTAACTTCGGGAATTTCTACTCTTATAGAAGTCGAATTTTGTTTTTCGACCGACGCTTCGGTAAAACCGTTATCGCTCAATCTTTTGCGGATAGTATCCATAATGCTGCTCATTTCGCTGTCCGAAATGTCAGCCTTACCGTTAGGTTCCAATACGGCGTAATACCCGCCGGCGAGATCTATGCCTTTGCTTATCGAGCCGAAAACAGACTTATAGTCTTTAACGCTGTTCGGAACAGGTCCCGAAACGAAACACGCAAAGCCGAAGAACCCGACGACTAACGCCGTAACGATAAGTATAATTATCGATTTGACCTTACTCATTCTTGCCTCCTGCATGGTTAGCATTTAGTCTTGTCCCGCGTAATGGGTACAATACGCCCCTACGCAGTTTTACACTCAATTATTATATAACTAAACGCGAGTATAAGTCAAATGAATATCGATTAAAATTTAATAAAATTTACCTGATTTTCATTTTATAAAGCGCAATTACGCCTTGCGCGGAATATTCACGCTGATTACGCCCGAAATAACGCCCATGACTATGCCGCAAAGCGCGTCTATCAGAAGAACCGCGAAAGAGCCGAAAGTTCCGCCGATTACTCCGAAAAGAACGTACGATATTATCGTTACCGCAAGCCCTATAATTCCGCCCTTCAAAAAGCCTCTTTCACCTCTTATCGCAACGGCGCAGCCGCCGAAAATCGCCATAAGTTTAATGAACTGATTTATCGGTTTTATTACTTTGTCGCTTAAAGAAGCAAGTTCCACGATAAACGCGAACAAGAGAACGCCCGCAAGAATGAAAGCGACTCCGAATATCACGCCTTTTACCACCTGCATTAAAAAACTTTTTTGCATGAAAAAACCTCCGCACGATAACTTATGCGAAGGTTTTATTTTTTATTCGGTTTTATTATTCCGCGTCGTTGCCGTCAACGTTTTCCGCAGTGCTCTCTTCTTCCGTTTTCTCTTCGACGGGCGTATCTTCCGACGGAGTTTCAACGTTTTCGCCTGCGTTTTCGGGGAAAACTTCGTCGTCGGACAAAGCCTCTACCTGTTCGCCTTCGGCGGGTTCTTCCTTACCCTCGTCGGGATCTACCGAGTTGTAAATAGCAAGTTTATCGAAAGTCAGAAGCGAAGGATGTTCGTCGTTGCCCGTTTGCAAAACGAAAGTGTTGTTCTCTTCGTCGACTTCTACGACCGTACCGACTATACCGCCGATGGTGGTAACCTTAAATCCGGGTTTGATCGCATTGCGTTTGGCGGTTTCGGCTTCGGCTTTCGCCCTTCTCTTCTTGTTGGTGAAGTAACTGAAAACGATCCATGCGACGAGAATTACGCCGAGAATAACGTACATAACCCAACTCGGCATACCCAGACAACCGTTCTGAGCCGTCGTATTTGTATTTGTATTCGTATCGCTGCCGCTTCCCGTGGCGTCGGCAAGTAAATTAAATAAAAACATTAGTCCTCTCCTTGATATTAAGTGAATAAATAATATACGATTTTTCGCATAATTGCAAGTTTATTATCGCAGTTTTCCGAAAATTTTGTCAAAATAACACTATTCGCCGTATTTTTCGTAAAATTCCTTGCGAAAATCTTTGAAATAGCCGCCTAATATCGACTTTCTTATGCCTTTCATCAAATTATGCAGGAAGGTAATATTATGCAAACTCAAAAGCATTCCGCCCATCATCTCGTTGACGTTTATCATATGGCGAAGGTACGCTTTCGTATAGTTTTTGCAGCAATAACAATCACATTCGGGGTCGAGCGGAGTAAAATCCTCTTTATACTTTCCGTTTCTGACGACCACTTTACCGCGCGAAGTCATCGCAGTGCCGTTTCTCGCTATGCGGGTTGCAAGTACGCAGTCGAACATATCTATCCCGCGCATTACGCCCTCAAAAAGACAGTCGGGGCTTCCTACGCCCATGAGATAACGCGGAACGTTCGTCGGATAATTCGGCAACATAGAATCCATAACGTCGTACATAAGTTCTTTCGGCTCGCCGACGGAAAGCCCGCCTATCCCGATACCGTATTTCGCGTAAGGAATCGTTTCTTTAAGCGAAGTTGCCCTCAAATCTTTGAACACGTTACCCTGCACTATCGGAAACAACGCCTGATTCTCGTTTTTATGATGATTGTAGCATCTGTCTAGCCAATCGAGCGTCCTGTGCATAGCCTTTTTGCTTTTTTCATAACTTGCGCCGTACTCGCTGCATTGATCGAACGCCATTATGATATCCGCGCCGAGATTGTTTTCGATATCGATAGCCTTTTCGGGGGTAACGAAATGTTTGCTTCCGTCTACGTTACTCGAAAAAGTAACGCCTTCGTCTTTGATATCGTTGAGTTTTGCAAGCGAAAAGACCTGAAATCCGCCGCTATCGGTAAGAATCGGTTTATCCCAGTTCATAAATTTATGCAGTCCGCCCGCATTTTTAACGATCTCGTCGCCGGGGCGCATAAACAAATGATAAGTATTCGCCAATATGATTTGCGACCCCGCTTCTTTCAAATCGCGCGGATACACGCCTTTGACGGTAGCCTGCGTACCGACGGGCATATACACGGGGGTTTCTATGTCGCCGTGCGGAGTATGAAGTACCCCTGCTCTCGCCCCCGTTTCGCTATCTTGTTTTATCGTTTCGAAATAAAATTTTTCCATATTCGTCCGTGTTTCTTTTATTCGAATCGACGCGTTTTACAGAAACAAACAAGCGTCGCCGAAAGAAAAGAACCTATATTTCTCTTTAACGGCAAGGTTATACAATTCGAGTATTTTATCTTTCCCTACGAACGCGCCGACGAGCATAACGAGCGTACTTTCGGGCAGATGAAAGTTTGTTATCATCGCGTCTACGCACTTGAACGTATAAGGCGGATATATAAAAATATCCGTATCCATAGACCCCGCTTTTACTTTACCGTCTGCGGAAGCGAAACTTTCAAGCGTTCTGACGCTCGTCGTTCCTACCGCTATCACCCTGCGACCTTCCGCTTTCGCCTCGTTTATTTTCTTTGCGTTTTCTTCGGATATCTCGCAGTATTCCACGTGCATTTTGTGTTCTTCGGCGTTTTCGACCTTTACCGGACGAAACGTGCCCAAACCGACGTGAAGATTAACCTCGGCAAATTCGACTCCTTTCCGTTTTAACTCGTCGATAAGTCTTAAAGTAAAATGCAGCCCTGCCGTGGGCGCGGCTGCCGAGCCTTCCTGTTTACAATATACCGTCTGATATCTGTCTTTGTCTTTAAGTTTCTCGTGAATATACGGGGGTAGCGGCATTTCCCCGACCCGCGACAATATATCTTCAAAAACACCGTCGAAGCGAAAAGAAATTATCCTGCCGCCGTCTTCGGTTTTGGATACGATTTCCACCGATAATTCCTCGTTTATAACGAGAATCGTTCCTTCGCGGCACTTCTTACCGGGTTTAACAAGACATTCCCAGTCGGTTAAGTTTATTCTTTTAAGTAGTAATATTTCTACTTTCCCGCCGTGTTCCGTGTAAGCGAATAATCTTGCGGGATATACTTTCGTCGTATTTACGACGAGCAAATCGCCTTTTTTAAGATAATCGCCTAAACCTCTGAATACTTTATGTTCGACTTTATCCGTCGCCCTGTCGTAAACCAACAGTCTTGAAGAATCCCTCGGTTCGGCGGGCGTCTGCGCGATAAGTTCTTCGGGTAAATCATAGTAAAAATCACTTGTTTTCATCAATCTTAATTCCTAAATGTTCGTATGCGGGCGTAAGCGCAATGCGGCCACGTGGCGTGCGTGAAATAAAGCCAAGTTGTAATAGATACGGCTCATACACGTCTTCAATCGTCCCCGGCTCTTCCCCCGTTGAGGCCGAAAGCGTGTCAAGCCCAACTGGCCCGCCCTTAAATTTTTCAATAATGGTTGTAAGGATGCGCGTGTCAACAAAGTCAAGCCCAAGTTCGTCAATTTGAAGTTTGTTTAGTGCGTGGCGCGTGATGTTTAAATCAATCTTGCCATTGCCAAACACGTCCGCAAAATCTCTTACGCGCTTTAAAATGCGGTTGGCAATACGCGGCGTACCACGGCTGCGCGAGCCGATTTCGCACGCTGAATCGTCATCAATGTCAATGTTTAAAACCTTGGCCGAGCGTTTAACTATCGTTGCAAGTTCCGTCACGCTATAAAGCTCAAGCCTACAAATAACGCCAAACCTGTCTCTAAGTGGCCCCGTAAGCATCCCCGCCTTAGTTGTTGCGCCGATAAGCGTAAAATGCGGCAGGTTAATGCGCATCGAACGCGCCGATGGCCCCTTACCTATCATAAAGTCAAGCGCAAAGTCTTCCATCGCGGGATAAAGAATCTCTTCAACGTTGTGGTTAAGCCTGTGGATTTCGTCGATAAACAAAACGTCACCCTCGCTTAGGTTGGTAAGAATCGCTGCTAAGTCACTGGCTTTTTCAATCGCTGGGCCACTGGTCAGTTTAATGCCCGCGCCAAGTTCGCCC
>USOJ01000021.1 GCA_900556195.1 uncultured Eubacteriales bacterium | reverse complement strand
GCGCCGTCGTGCAGCAGGTTTGCCACGAACTGCGAGCAGAAACGCTTATACTTAAAGGTCTTTTTAATGCGGAACGCGCACAAAAACGCGCCTAAAATGGCGTATTTATATTTTTCCTTTTCGTCTTCGTAGCGTTTGATTTCGGCAAGGATGCCCGCGTATTGTTCGTCGGTAACGTCTATTTCAAAGATTTTACACGGGCAGTAGTCGTATTTTTTAAGTACGTTCGTGCGGATATTTTCTTTTACGAAGCCCGACGGCAGGGGTTTAAGAGTAAATCTGCCGAAAGTATACATGCAGTCGAATTTGCCGTTAAGCGACAGGGTCGAGTGAGTGTTTTTGCTTCTCGTAAAAAACGAAACGCATCTTGAAACTCCGGTTTTCGTTCCGGAAATAAAAAGATAGATTTTTCTCATATTTATTGACAGATAACTCGTTGTGGCGTGTGGTTTCTGTTATCGTAATACGCGCTCCGCGTAAAACCACCCTTCCGGGAGATTCTTCGCCAAAGGCTCAGAATGACGGTGATTCGGGTTTTACAAAGTGGATATCGGCGAGGATTCACAAGCGTTCGTACACCAATCTTCGGGATTGCCGCACCCCATAAAGGGGCTCGCAAAGACGGTTTAATAATTGTCATTATTCCGTTACGGGGAAGCGGGGCAGATGAAACGACGGACGGGCAATCCGAGTTCGGCGGCGCGGTTGACCGTATAACGCGTTCCGCCGCGTACCGTATCGCGGTAATAGGCAAATAACAGAGAAGCGTTTTCGACTAAAAAGTCGTTGCGTTTGAGCATACACCCCTCGAAATAGCAAGATCCTTCTTTTACGACGAAATCGGCGGAATTTATCATTCTGTCATATTCGGCTTTGTCTTTTAACGAAAATTTTTCCGACTGACCGGAGCAGGGGATTACGGCGACTATCTTCACCTTTTTTCCGTCGCCGCGGATTCTTTCCAACGCTCTGAAACACTCCGCGTCAAAGCCCAAAGCCATGCCGTCGAGAAAATATTCGTAGCCGTCGTCGACTATATCGGATAACTCTTCATATAGTTTTTCTCGGTCGAAATCTTTGCATAAAATTCTATGCCCCGTTATCGCGCAGGTTACGTTTTTTATAAGCGGCGGCAAAGTGTTTATAAGCATTTTACTTTGCGAGTTTAGCGATAGCCGCCTTATACACCGAGTATTGAAGTTCGATATTTTCAATCGAAGCGAATTCGTCGGGCTGGTGAATGGCAAAATCCGTGCCTGCCGTTTCGGGTCCGAACGCTACGGCGTTTTTCATCGCTCTCGCGTAAGTTCCGCCGCCTATCGCGATAGGCTCGGCTTTAACGCCCGTAACTTCTTCGTACACGCCGAGAAGCGTTTGAACGAGTTCGCCGTTTTTGTCGGCGCACAGGGGCAGTTGATGCGAAAGCCTTTCTACGGTCGCTACGGTTTGGAATTTCTTTAATATATCGTCGCCGAAAGCGGTTACGGGATAGCGTATATCTACCGAGATATATACGTTTTTATCGTCCGAAGTTATTACGTCGGGGCTCATGGTAAGTCTGCCCGAATGATCGCTTAAAGTGGTCATACCGAGGCGGTCGTTAAAAAGCAGATCGATTGCGTTTTCGTCTATCGCGTCTACCGAGCGGAGCGCGTTGAGCATTTTAAGCATGGCGTTGTCGCCGAGATGGGGCGTAGATCCGTGCGCGGATTTGCCGAGCGCGAGATATTTTTTTTCGCCGATTTTCTGAACGCCGAATTTTTCGGGGTCGGGTATGTCTACGGCGGGCTTCGCAGCGGTCGCATACGACGTTCACTCTTTCGCCGCCCGTAATGCTTACGAGTTTTTTGCTCTTCTTAAACGAGAATTTCAAGGGCATAATGCCTTTTTCGGCGTAGATAACGGGGAAGTCCGCATCGGGAGAGAAGCCGTTTTCGGGCATTTTCGCCACTTTGTTGAAATGTTCTATGCACTTCCAGCCCGTTTCTTCGTTGCAGCCGAGAATAAGTCGTATTTTCTTATTCGGTACGTAACCTTCGTCTTTAAGCGCTTTCATGGCGTGCAGACAAACGATTGCGGGCCCTTTATCGTCGGTCGCGCCTCTGCCGTAAATTCTGCCGTTCGCTTCGGTCGCCGAAAACGGGGGATAGGTCCATTTATCCAAATCGCCCGCAGGCACTACGTCGAGATGGCAGAGTATGCCTATTTCGTCTTCGCTGTCGCCGAAATCGACTTCGCCGATATAGTTGTCGTAGTTGACGGTCTTAAAGCCCATTTCTTCGGCGGTCTTCAGAAAGAAGTCCAGCGCATCGAAAACGGCTTTTCCGAAAGGCATGTCTTTTTCGGGTTCGGCTTGCACCGAGGGGATAGAAATAAGAGTTTTTAAGTCTTTGACAGCGTTTTTTACGTATTCGTTCATAATATCACCGTAAAATTTTGAAATTCAGTTCAAATTCATTATACACTTTTTTTATTTTATGGTAAAATAAAAACGTAACGATATTCAATATTTTTATAAATTTTGCGATTTCCGATTTTTTCGGACGGATAATAAAGGAGATTATATGGCAATCGTAAGAACGAGATTTGCTCCCAGCCCGACGGGCTTTATGCACTTAGGCGGACTTCGTACCGCGCTTTACGCTTATCTTTACGCCAAGAAAAACGGCGGAAAGTTTATTTTGAGAATCGAGGATACCGACCAGCAACGCTACGTTGAAGGCGCGGTAGAACTTATTTATTCTTCCCTTCGCGAATCCGGGCTTATATGGGACGAAGGTCCCGATATAGGCGGCGATTACGGTCCGTACGTCCAGAGCGAGAGAAAAGACATATATATGAAATACGCCAGAGAACTCGTCGAAAAGGGCGGGGCGTATTATTGTTTCTGCACCAAAGAAAGACTCGAAAGCCTTACCGACGAAAACGGCAACAGAAAGTACGACAAGCACTGCCTTAAACTTACGAAGGAAGAAGTCGAAAGAAGACTTGCCGCGGGCGAGCCTTACGTTATCCGTCAGAACGTCCCCACCGAGGGGGTAAGCGAGTATCACGACGAAATTTACGGCGACATAAGGGTTGAAAATTCCGAACTCGAAGACAACGTACTTATAAAGAGCGACGGCATGCCGACTTATAACTTCGCCAACGTCGTTGACGATCACTTAATGCATATAACTCACGTTATCCGCGGAACGGAATACCTTTCGTCCACGCCCAAGTACAACCTTATGTACGACGCATTCGGCTGGGAAAGACCCGTTTATATACACCTTCCTACGATAATGAAAGACGCTACGCGTAAACTTTCGAAACGCTACGGCGACGCCAACTTCGACGACTTTCTGAAAAAAGGCTATCTTAAAGAGGCGATTATAAACTACGTCGCTCTTCTCGGCTGGTCGCCCAAGGGCAGCAACGTCGAAAAGATGACGCTTCCCGAAATGGTAGAACTTTTCTCGCTCGACGGCGTTTCGAAATCTCCGTCTATATTCGACGAAACCAAACTTCGCTGGCTTAACGGCGAGTACGTAAGGGAACTTTCGGAAGAAGAGTTTTATAATCACGCTTTGCCGTACCTCGAACAGTCTAAAGTCAACGGCAAATTCGATCTTAAAGCGATAGCCCGTCTTATGCAGCCTCGTATAGAGATTTTCGGCGAAATTCCCGAAAAAATCGACTGGCTTGCCGAAATGAAAGAATACGACCTTTCGCTTTTCGACAACAAGAAGAACAAGACTTCGGCGGCGGTCGCGAAAGAACTTCTGCCGAAGATCAAAGAGTACCTTTCCGAAATCGATAACTTCGATAACGACACTCTCTATAAAACGCTTTCCGAAAAGGCTGCGGAAGCGGGAGTCAAGAGCGGCGCGTTTTTCTGGGTAATGCGTATCGCCATTACGGGGCAGGGCGTTACCCCCGGCGGCGCGACCGAAATGGCTGCGCTTCTCGGCAAAGAAGAAACGCTTAAACGCATAGACTTTTCTATCGATTTACTCAATAAATAAGCAAGCGAGGATAAAAATTGCTTTCGGCAGAACAAAAACGAGCGGTAGATATATTCGATAAAAATTCGCTTTTGCTCGCCCCCGCGGGGACGGGTAAGACTTTCACGCTCGCTCATAAGGTCGCAGAGGCAATAAAAAGAGGAATAAAGCCCGAAGAAATACTTCTTTTGACGTTCACCGTAAAGGCGCGCGACGAGATAAAGGAAGACGTATTTACTTACGTGGGCGAAAGAGCCGTAAACGCTTATACCGTTCACGGCTTTTGTTTTGAGATAATCAAGGAATACTCCTATAAAAAGAGAGTTGCGGGCGGGCTTACGGTCGCGGACGAAACCGACACGGGCGAACTCATTAAAAGCCTTGCCGACGCGATGATCGCCGAAAAGACCGAACTTGCCGACAAACTCACGATTTTGCCCGAAAAGCAACTTTCGCGGATAGTTTCGCTTATAAAATACGAACGCGACAAACTCGGGTTTTCGTATTCGTCGAAAGACGGCTACGGCGCGGCGATCGCTTCGCTTATAAATAGCGGCGAATATATCGACGCGTTTTCGTTCAGAAAAAGCGGAGCGCAGATTACCGACTACAATTTTTATAATCTGCTTAAAACACGCGGCAACGAGTTTTGCCTTCGTTATGCCGATTTGTTGTCGTCATCGTCGCTTCTCGACTTCGACGATATTCTGCTTCACGCCAAAGAGATAGTTTTCGGCGGCGATTACCCGACAGACGGGTATAAACTCGTCGTGTTGGACGAAGTTCAGGATACGAGTCTGCTCGAATATTCGATAGTCGAAAAATTCTTTTCTTCGGCTACGGTTATGCTCTGCGGCGACGAAAATCAGACCATATACGGTTGGCGCGGCTCCGATCCGAAAAAGATAATTTCGGCGTATAAAGAAAAATATTCGCCCGAAGAAATCCGGCTTACGATAAACAGGCGGGCGACCGAAACGCTTAAAAGGGCGGCGGAAGGCTATCTTGCCAAAGTAAACTGCGAAGAGTTGCCCGCGTATAACGACGAACCCGACGGCGAAAAAATCGCGGTCTACGGCTGCGAAAGCGACGTAGGCGAAGCGAAAAGAATATTTTCGCTTATAGAGAATTTCGACGGCGAAAATACGGACGTATGCGTGATGACCCGTTCCAACAGATATCTCGCGACGTTGTACAAAAATTTGCAACGCATAAACGCGAATCTGCCCAAAGAACGAAGAATACCGTTTTTTACCGCCGACGCCGATCATCAATTCGACAAACGCCCGATAATAAAAGATTTCACTTCGTTCATGCGGCTTATCGTCAACCCGTCGGATATTGCGGCGATGGAACGCATAACTAAAAGATACGTAAAATCGGTAAAAAGAGATCTGGTTGCGGCTATCGGAAGTTACTCGCTTGCGGGCGTTTCGGTGGGCGACTTTACGCGTGCAGATTCTTATCTTAACGGCGACGGTTTTTATTCGCTTATAAAGGCGTACGAAGAGAATAGCCTTATCGTTTACGACTTTGAAACGACGGGTGCGGATCCGCGAAGCGACGACCCCGTGCAGATATCCGCAATTAAATTCGGTAAGAGCGGGAAAAAGGAAGAATTTAACCTTTTCGTCATACCCGAAAAAGAGATATCTTCGGGCGCGCTCGCAACCCACGGCTACGACTTGAACTATATAAAATCTCACGGCGGAGTGAGTATAAACGAGGCTATAAGGCGGTTTGCCGACTTTTCAAGCGGTTGCGTACTCGTCGGGCACAACTCGAACGCGTTCGACGATATATTGCTGAAACGACTTGCCGTGAAAGAAAAAATCGAACTTATCGTTAGGGCGTATTACGATACGCTCGTCATCGCGAAGACCTTTTTCAAAAACGAAAAGAACTATAAACTCTCTACGCTCTGCGAAAAATTCGGCGTGGTAAACGACCGCGCGCACGATGCGTTTTCGGACGTTACGGCGACGAAAGATTGCCTTAAAATAATGCTCGACGGGTATATCGTTCCTTCGGCAAGCGTAAGACAGAACGTCGTTCGTTCGAACCTTGCCGACTTTAAGCCGCTGTATGAAAACCTGAAGCGTTTTAAGGTTGAACTCGAAAAAGGCGACGTGTTTTCGCTTATAAAAGATATTTCGGCAACTTATTCGCTTATAACTCCCGAAACCCCGAAAGCGGACAGAGAAGCGGCTAACGACTTGTACGCGGCGATTAAAGACGTCGGCGCGGCGGAATACCCCGTACTCGCGCTCGGCGAATATTTGTCGGATACCGCGTTGTCGGGCAGCAAACTCGACTCGGTAATCAAAAAGTTGAAAAAAGTACCGCTCATCACGGTACACCAGTCCAAGGGTTGTGAATTTTCGTTCGTTATATTCGCGGGCGTCGGCGAGGACGAAATTCCGTCTTATCCGGCGAGAACGTCGGGGCGGGAAGATGAAGAAAAACGGATATTTTACGTCGCTTTGACGAGAGCGAAAAAGAAACTCGCGATAACCTATAAAACGCTGAAACCTTACGGCTCGGTCGAATATCCGTCGTTGCCGTCGCCGTATATATCGCTTATACCTTCAAAATATATTGCAGAAAAATAAAACGCCGCCCTGCGAAATCCGAAAAAGATTTCGCAGGGCGGTTTTGTCGTTATTTTCTGATACTCGCGCCGCAATTCGGGCATTTCGTCTCGCTATCCAAAAGAACGCTGCCGCAATATTCGCAGCGGCGAATCGGAATTCCGTTTTCGTCTTCCGTCGTTTCGCCTGCGGTTTCTTTTTTCCTGAGATTTTTGAACAGCAACACCGCGCCCGCCGTCAGAAATCCCGCGCTCGCCACGCATGAAAGAATTCCGAACGCTCGTAAATTCCGGCGTTCCTTTACGATGCTTATATATTCGCCGTCGTCGGATAGGGGCTTGTTTTTATACCCCATATCGATAGAATCCGTCGAAGGGGTAACGGGCGTAAAACCGACCGCAAATTCGAGAGTTTCGCCCGGAACGAAATTTTTGATCTCGTTTGCGTTGTAAATAGAATAAGAATAGCCTTCGAGATCGCCGTACCCGCCGTCGGTCGGAATGACGTAGGTGAAATACCATTTGCCGCAATCGGAATTGTAAAAAGTACCGGTAATCGTCCCTTCGCGGACGTACGACGAATCTTTTTCCGCGCGGTTAATCATTTCTATATATCTCTGTCGGTCGGCAGTTATCTTTTTCAGATCGTTATTCGGCGCGAATCCGCCGAGCATAAGCACCGCCGCGACTACGACGAAAAATATCGCGAGTACGAAAAACGATCGTATCGCGTTCGACTTTTTAAGCGGAACGTAATATCTTGTTCCGCCGAAACCGAAATATATAGGGCGTGGAGGTCTGCCGCCTCCGCTGCCGCCGCGTCCGCCTCCGCCGAAATGACTTCCGCCTCCGCCTCCGAAGTGGCTTCCTCCTCCGCCGTGTCCGCCCGATCCGCTTGGCATAATTTGCTCTCCTTTATTAAAAAATTATTTTTAGTCCGCGATATAAGTCGCTGTTCGTTTTTAACGGGTTTTTTATTTGAAAATTTCTAAAACGACGAAAGTCTTGCCTTTGCGGCTTTGTCCGTCTTCGCCCGTAAATGCGAATTTGCCGTAACCCCTTACGGACACCGCGTCGCCCGTTTTAAGTTTTTTGCTTCCGTCGGGGAATTCTTTTCCGTTTACCGAAACTCTCGATTTTTTGAACAGCGAAGAACTCTCTTCTCTCGATAAGCCGAACGCTCCGCCGACTATCGCGTCGGCTCGAAGCGCCGCCACCGAAACACGCTTTTCCTGCCTTTCGGGGCGGAAACTTTCGGGTATTTCGACGGCTTCGGTTATTTCTACGGGGTTTCTTCCCACTTTTTTAAGTTCCGAAACGATAAGCGGCTTTATTTTTTCGTCTACGATAATATACGCTTCGCCGCCACGGACGAATATATCTCCGATTTTACCTCTTTCGACTCCGAGATTAAGGGTTGCGCCGAGTACGTCGCGGTGCGATATATCGTCGGCGAATTTCACGCCTTTGGGCGAAATTTTAAGTGTCGCCAAAGAATAATCGCTTGTTAAAGAAATATCTTCTTCTCTGCCGAATCGCGCTTTTTTACGCTCGGCGAAATCGCACCCGCCGAAAAATTCCACGGCAGAATTGCTTACGGCAGACAAAACTTCCGCCTGTTCGGCGGAAGTCAGAAAGTCCGAATAAGTATATATATTTTTCGCGTAACTCCTTTCTAAAAGGTCGTTCGCGCGTTCGGTTATCGTCATATCAGATTTCTACGTCTTTCAGAAGTTGCTCGTCGTTTTCGCGGAGTT
Source organism: uncultured Eubacteriales bacterium (assembly GCA_900556195.1). Lineage (GTDB taxonomy): Bacteria > Bacillota > Clostridia > Christensenellales > Borkfalkiaceae > UBA10281. The sequence goes on along the minus strand of USOJ01000021.1, from coordinate 1,448 downwards.
CCTTCGGAACGACTATGTTGTCGTAGTCGATAAAGTATTTACGCGTGTTTATAACGTAATAGTCCATAGTCTTCATTCCGCAGATAAATATCGAAGCAAGGGGAATCAGAAACACCGTTCCGACGCCGAAAGTAAAGACGAGTGAGGACGAAAACAGATAGTAAACGACCACGTTGATAAGCGCGTACGACGCGTACATTTTCCAGAAATATTTCTTTTTGGGGCGTAAACCCTCTTTAAGCGAGAGTTTAAGGCTCTTCTTTTCGATTATCGCTTTAGCCATAAACTGACTCGTAAACGTGTTGTAAAGCCCTTGAAAAGCAAACACGAATAGCAAAATAAAGAAAGGCAGAAGTATGGGCAGATTGTTGTATAAAAGCAGAATCATGCCGTAGCAGACGGCGCCGACCGTCAGGGCGTAAGCGCAGGCGAAAACGACTTCGACCGCGACGAATTTTAGTATCGCGCGGAGATTGGCGAAAAGCGTCGAAACGTAAGGCGTTTTTCTCAGGCTCGACATATGTTCGTCGAGCGTTATCATCGAAACGCAGTCGGCTATTTCGCAGAAAAATCTGTAAAGGAATACTATCAGAAACAGAAGTACAGCCGTAATCGCGAAACTGCTGTAATTTTTAGACACGAAAGCGAGAAAATCGTTCCAGTGCGTGGTAAGTTGGCTTGCCGTTTCCGAACTCTGCGAACCCGCCGACGAAAACAAAGACCTTACCGTTTCGAACACGTCCTGTATAACGGGGTAAAACGCATCGTATAAATCGCGCATTCTGACTTGCAGAACGAGCACCGTGGTTACGGCGAAAATCGCGAAAACGACGAATTTATATATAAGTGTTTTGAAATATAATCCGTAATTGCGGATAACTATTCCGAATACGTTTCTTACTCTCATAATTCGCTCCGTAAAGGAAATCCATCGTTATTAAAGGAAATCTACCGTCATTATATAATATTTAAGGCAATAATGCAAGGGAATTGCGCTAAAAAGTACTTTTTCCGTAAACTCAAACAGCAGTCCGCGAAACTCTTCGCAAACTGCTGCTTGAAAAATATATGATAAGGGGGAAAATGATGAGCAATTTCGTTTGTAAACCGAACTCATTGATAAATTCAATTTACACCCATATAATAATCCATTAAAGCACAAAAGTAAATAAAAATCAATAGCAAAATTCATTTTGTATCTTATTTTATAAATAATATAGCCCATTATATAAAATCTGCAAGAAAAAGGGCGGGTAAGACCGAAAAAGAACGAAAATATTCGAGCGGGTCGGATTGCTTTTATTGACTTTTTTTCGGCGTAATGATAAAATACGATGCGAAAGGAGCAAAAGATATGCTTAACGAAAACGTAAAAAGAAATTATGAAGAATGGCTTGAAAAGGTTAGCGACGAAGAATTAAAAAAAGAACTCGAAAGACTTTCGGGCG
>USOJ01000020.1 GCA_900556195.1 uncultured Eubacteriales bacterium | reverse complement strand
GTATTAGTCAAAAATTCGTCGTTAGACCAAGGTTCGTATTATTCTTGTCTGGCATAGGCGGACATACTCCGATCTTCGGGATTGCCGCGGTCGCTACGCTCCCTCGCAAAGACTTGATTATATACGCTAAATAAATTGCAAAACGTCTACGAGAATCGCAAAGCCGAGCAATAACATCAAACCTACGCCGTGTATTACCGATTCTACCTTTTTGTCGACGCGCTTTTTGATATCCGTTTTATAAGGTAGAATACTATTCTCGCGCCGTCTAATGCAGGCACGGGAAACAAGTTGAGTGCCGCTAAATTTACGACTTGAAAATTATATAAATAAATGGCGGGCGGACGCAAAATTTTGCTTCCGCCCGCTCTCTTTACGTGAAAACGTACGTGCGCGCTTATTATTCCATGCGGGAATCCGCCGTAAAGAAAAGGGCGAGAGTTCCCGGTCCGCTATGCGACACTATGATCGGTCCGAGCGGCAATATCGTTACGTTTAAGTCGGGATATAAGGCGATTATCTTGTTTTTTACGTACTCGGCGTCGTCAGGGCATACCGCCTGACAGATTATGACTTTTTCGGACGAGCCGTTGTAGGTCGCGGCAAATCTCGCCGCGATGTCGTCGAGCGCGCGCCTTCTGCCGATGATCTTTTTCAGCATTACTATTTTGCCCGAATCGTCCACGTGCAAAACGGGCTTTAACTTTATCAGATTGCCTATCGTGGCAAGATAGGACGGAACTCTTCCGCCGCGCGCGAGATAAGTCAGCGAATCTACCGAAAAATTGTGCAGTATATGAAGACGCATCGCCTCGGCGTAATTTTTCGCGCTTTCGGCGTCGAGGTTTTCTTCTTCCGCTTTATCGGCTACGAGTATCAAAAGAAGCCCGTAACCGCCGCATTGACAGAGAGAATCGACGACGTATATCTTATTTTCAAACTCTTCGTTCAGTTTTTCGGCTATCTTACGCATAGTTTCGTAAGTTCCGCTCATCGCGCTCGACATCGTAAGATGCAGTACGTCTTTGCCGCTTGCGAGAAGAGAACGCATATATTTTTCGGCTTCTTCGGGGTTCGCCTGCGAAGTTGAAGTTTTATCGCCTGCGAGCATGCGTTCGCATATTTTTTCGGCGGGCATCTTGCCGTCGTCCGAAGAATATTCGATTCCGCCGACCATATAGCGGAGCGGAAGTACGGTTACGTCGTATTGCTTACAGAGTTCGGGGGTTAAATCGCAGCCGGCATCCGCGCTTAATATAAATTTTTTCATATAATAAAAACTCCTTATTCTTTATTTTCTCGAAGTCGCGGTATAGAAAACCGCAACCGCGCCGGGGCCGCAATGACATACCATTACGGGACCAAGCGGCAGTATTTCGACTTTTGACGACGGCAATTTGTCGTTGATTTTCGCTTTCAGATATTCGGCGTCCTCTTTGCAGTCGCTTTCGCTGACGAATATAGTATCGGATAAATCGGAGTAGTTACCCGTAACTCTTGCCGCAATATCGTCGAGCGCGCGCTTTCTGCCTATAATTTTTTTACGGACGATAATCTTTCCGTCGTCGTCTACGCCGAGAACGGGTTTTATTTTCAGAAGATTGCCGATTGCCGCCAGATGACGGGATATTCGCCCGCCGTTCGCGAGAAAAGTAAGAGAGTCGACGGTAAATTCGTGCGATACGTTAAGCCTTAAATTTTCGGCGTACTCTTTTGCCGATGCGGCGTCCCAATCGGCTTCGTCCGATTTTTGCGCCGTCATGATTGCAATCAGACCGAATCCCGCGCCCTGCGAAAGCGTATCGACCATGTAAAGTTTATTCCGGCTTTTCGCGTTGATCGTCTGCGAAAGTTTTTCGAGCGTTTCGTAAGTGCCGCTCATCTGACGCGACATCGATAAGTGAAGAACGTCGTACCCGCAACTTAAAAGGTTTTCGAAGTATTCTTCCGCCGACGTCGGATTCGGCTGGAACGTGGCGGTTTTCGCGCCCGCTCTCATTTTTTCGAAAAGCAGCGGCATAGACATTCTGCCGTCGTCGGACGAATATTCTTCGCCGTCGACCAAAAAGTTGATGGGCAATATTTTAACGTCGTATTTTTTCGTAAGTTCGGACGGAAGGTCGCAGCCCGCGTCCGCGCTTAAAATGAATTTTCTCAATGATTTACCTCTGTATATTTTAACTTTGTCGGTGTTTTCCTGCGCCGCGGGATAACCGCGACGAGGATTACGAAGATATTATACGCCGCATACGTTTCTTTTTCAACCTACGACGCGTCTTAAAAACTCTATACTTACCCGTCGCCGCGGTGGAAAACGTAAAAATCGCTCTACCGACGGTAATCGGTCGGTATAAAAGCCGAAGATCTCTCTACCCGCGGTAGAATAGCCGTTTTTCGGCGGTGAAATGCGAAAAAATTCGGGTTTAAGGTTGTAAACGCCCGCAAAACGTTTGCAATTCCCATATAAATATGATAAAATGATATGGCTATAAAATTCACACCCGAGTTTTGCTCTTTTCGTGCCTCGGCGAAAATAAAATTTTCAGGTCGCGGGGTTGTAAGGGCTTATACGAAAAATTCGGGGAGGAATAACGGAGGACAAATTATGGCAGTAACTTCTATGAAGCAACTTCTCGAAGCGGGCGTACATTTCGGCCACCAGACGAGAAGATGGAACCCCAAGATGAAAAAGTACATCTACGGCGAAAGAAACGGTATTCATATCATCGACCTTCAGATTACGGTCGACCTTATCGAAGAAGCGTATAAGTTCGTTGTGGATTCCGTAAAGAACGGCAAGACCGTACTTTTCGTCGGCACCAAGAAACAGGCTCAGGAGGCTATCCAGCAGGAAGCCGAAAGATGCGGTATGTTCTACGTCAATTCGAGATGGCTCGGCGGTACGCTTACCAACTTCAAGACGATCAGAACGAGAATCGACAGGCTCAACAAACTCGACAATATGGAAAAGACGGGCGAATTCGACCTTCTTCCCAAGAAAGAAGTTTTGGGACTTAAAGCCGAAAGAGATAAACTTCTCTACAACCTTGGCGGTATCAGAGATATGAAAGCGCTTCCGGGCGTAATGTTCGTCGTCGATCCTAACTGCGAACTCAACGCGGTTAAAGAAGCGAGAAAACTCAATATTCCCGTAGTCGCCATTACCGACACCAACTGCGATCCCGATCTCGTAGATTACGTTATTTCGGGTAACGACGACGCTATCAGGGCGGTTAAACTTATCGCTTCCATCATCGCCGACGCGGTTATCGAAGCCAAGCAGGGCGAAGACGCCGTAAGACGTAACGTTGTCGACGAAGAAGAAACTCCCGCCGTAGAACTTGCCGAAGCCGCGGAAGCGGGCGATCCGGAAGAAAACGCCGAAAACGCGTAATCGCCGGCTTAACACTTTATAATTTCAGGAGATTTTTACTATGAATTACACCGCTAACGACGTAAAGACGTTGAGAGAGAGAACCGGCGCGGGAATGATGGATTGCAAGAACGCGCTCGTAGAATGTAACGGCGACATGGAAAAAGCCGTTGACTATTTAAGAGAAAAGGGTATTGCGAAAGCAGCGAAGAAAGCGGGCAGAATCGCAGCCGAAGGTATCGTCGACAGTTACATCCACATGGGCGGAAGAGTAGGCGTACTTCTCGAAGTAAACTGCGAAACCGACTTCGTCGCGCAGGGCGATAAGTTCAAGGAACTCGTTCACGATATCGCGCTTCAGATCGCGGCAGCCGCTCCCACTTACGTTACCAAGGAAGAAGTTCCCGCAGACGTAATCGAAAAAGAAAAGGCTATACTTAAAGCGCAGGCTCTCGAAGAAGGCAAGCCCGAAAAGATCGTCGAAAAGATGGTCGAAGGCAGAATCAAGACTTTCTACGACGAAAACTGCCTGCTTTGCCAGAAGTTCGTCAAAGATCCGTCCAAGACGGTCGAACAACTCGTTATCGAAGCGACCGCGCAAATCGGCGAAAAGATTTCGGTAAGAAGATTCGTTCGTTACGAAATGGGCGAAGGTCTTCAGAAGAAAGAAGAAAACCTTGCCGACGAGGTACAGGCTCAAGTAGACGCGATGCGTAAATAATCAAAACGGGGCTGTACGCAAGATAAACCTTGCATACAGCCTTTTTTATAATCGTTATGAAACCGAAATATAAAAGAATTTTACTTAAAATAAGCGGCGAAAGCCTTGCGGGCGACAAACGCCACGGTTTTTCTTCGTCCGCGCTCGCGGCGACCGCGAAACAGATAGCGACCCTTAATAAGGCGGGCGTCGAAGTCGGAATAGTCGTCGGCGGCGGAAATTTCTGGCGCGGCAGAGAAGGCGACGAAATGGACAGGACGTCGGCGGACTATATGGGTATGCTTGCCACGGTCATCAACGCTCTCGCGCTTTCCGACGCGCTCGATCGTCAGGGCGTGGATAACAGAGTGATGACTGCGCTCGCGATAGACAAAATCGGCGAACCGTATAACGTAAAGACCGCAAAAAGGTATTTAAGCGAAGGCAAAGTCGTGGTATTCGGCGGCGGAACGGGCAGTCCGTTTTTCACTACCGATACGGGCGCGTCGCTTAAAGCCTGCGAAATTCAGGCGGAAGTACTTCTTCTCGCAAAGAATATCGACGGTATTTACGACAGCGATCCGAAGACAAACCCGAACGCAAAAAAATTCGATTCGCTCACTTACGACGAATACGTCGAAAAAGGGCTTCGCGCGCTCGATACGTCGGCGGTCGTCATGTGCAAAGAAAACGGACTTAAAATACACGCTTTCGGTAACTTGGACGAAAATTCGATAGTAAACGCCGTTTTCGCGGAATCCGACGGTACCGTCGTATATTAACCCCGCCATTGACGCAATGACGTACTATTCTTGCCTTCACTTGCAGAGAAGGTGGCGGCGCAGCCGACGGATGAGTCCCCGGAAGGGCGGTTTTTCGCGGAGTAATGAATAAAGTAAATTAAAGAAAATATAATCGCTACGGCGATTTCAGGAGGAAATATAAATGGCACTCGATATAGAAAAAGTCGAAACTCTCGTTATGGAAGCCGAAGAAAAATTCGAAAAGACTTCCGACGTATTCCGCTCCGACCTTACGCAGGTAAGAGCGGGCAGGGCTAACCCTCACGTACTCGATAAAATCAGGGTAGACTATTACGGTACGCCGTCGCCCATAAATCAGGTGGGCAATATCGCCGTGCAGGACGGTCAATGTCTGGTAATATCCCCGTGGGATAAATCTCTTCTTAAAGAGATAGAGAAAGCCATTCAGGTTTCGGATATCGGCATCAATCCTACCAACGACGGTAACGTCATAAGGCTCGTTTTTCCCGTTCTGACGGAAGAAAGAAGAAAAGACATCGTCAAGCAGGTCAAAAAGATGAGCGAAGACGCAAAGGTCGCCGTAAGAAATATCCGCAGAGATTATCTCGACGTATTCAAGAAAATGAATAAAAACAAAGAGATGACCGACGACGAATACGCCGATTACGAAGCGCAGATCGAAAAATTGGTCGCTTCCGCTATAGGTGAAGTCGAAAAGGCTACCTCTGAAAAAGAAAAGGAATTGATGACCGTATAATGGCGGAAGAAAAGAAAGTCCCGCGCCATATCGGCTTCATAATGGACGGTAACGGCAGATGGGCGAAGTTACGGGGGAAAAGCAGGAGTTACGGACATAAAAAAGGAGCGGACGTCATCGAAGAAGTCGTTTCGGCGTGTTTTGACGAAGGCGTGGAAGCGGTAAGTCTGTACGCTTTTTCAACCGAAAATTGGTCAAGACCGAAAGAGGAGATCGATACTATTTTCGACCTCCTCGAAAAATTTTTACGCAGGTACGAAAATAAACTCGTAAACGAGCGTATTCGCCTTATAATTTCGGGCGATTTGTCCAAAATAAGCGAAAAATTGCGTAACCGCTCGATTTCGGTTATGAAAAACACCGAACGCTTCGTCGGAAAGACGCTCAATATAGCGATAAATTACGGCGGCAGGGCGGAAATCGTCCGTGCGGCTAAACTCTTATCAGAAACGGGCGAACCGATAACGGAGGAAAATCTCGCGGGGCGTTTATACACCACGGGGCTGCCCGATATCGACCTCGTCGTAAGAACGAGCGGCGAATCGAGGCTCAGCAATTTCTTCCTGTGGCAATGCGCTTACGCGGAACTTTATTTTACCGACGTTCTCTGGCCCGACTTTAAGACCGAAGAACTCAAAAAGGCTCTCGATTGGTTTGCGGGCAGAAAAAGAAGATTTGGGAATATCACTAATGCTTAAAAGAATAATTACGGGTACGGGCATTTTCGCCGTACTCATAGGAATGTTCGCGTCGAGAATTTTCTGGACGACGGAAATCACGGTTTTGGAAGGCGGAGTTTTAACCGCGGGCGTGGTTTTGTTCGACGCGGTACTCGCGCTTATGGCGATAGTAGGGACGTTCGAAGTCGTTCGGGCGATGGACGTAAAAATGTTGTTTATCGAAAAGATAATCGCGCTTATATTTCCGATAATCGTCTTCCCGATAGCGACGTTTTGCGGTGCGACTTACGCGTTTGTCGTAATCGCCATATACGGTATGCTCACCGTCGCGTTGTCGGTGTTCGCGTTTAAGGACGCCACTCTCGAAAGCGTCGGGCTTACGATGCTGTCCGTATTTTATCCGACGGGGCTTATATTGCCGCTCGTCGCGGTAAATCTTATGAGTTTCGAAGCGTTATTGCTCGTTTTCGCCGTTTCGCCGCTTTGCGACACTATGGCGTATTTCGTGGGGAGTGCGCTTCGCGGTAAAAAACTTTGCCCCGATATATCCCCGAATAAGACGATTAGCGGGGCAATCGGCGGTATCGTCGGCGGCGCGATAGGCGGCGTTGCGGTATACTTTTTCAGTAATTGGTTATACTCTGCGGGCGTTCTGGCGGGCGAGGCTTTCACGGTCGGCGCGCTCTGGGCGGACGTAATTATATTTATAGTCGCGGGCGCGCTTTTCGCCGCGCTTACCGAACTGGGAGATCTGGCGGAAAGCGTAATCAAACGCAAACTCGGTATAAAAGATATGGGTAAACTTTTCCCGGGACACGGCGGAATGATGGACAGAATAGACGGGTTGTCGTTCGTATCTCCGGTAGCCGCGCTTATCTTCTGCGTTATAATTCGCGCGATCGTTTAATAATATATAACGGTGATTATACGGCGTTTGCCGGTTTTCGGCAATCGGGCGTAAAACGGTAAAAATGATTAAAATAGCATTGCTCGGTTCTACCGGGTCTATCGGCAGACAGGTAGTGAATACCGTCCGCCGATATAAAGAAAAGTTCAGAATAGTATCGCTCGCGGCAAATTCGTCGGTCGACGTTTTGTCAAAGCAGATAACGGAATTGCGCCCCGAAACGGTCGCTCTTGCCGACTCCCGAAAGGCTGTCGGAATAAAAGAGTTGCCTGCGGGCGTAAATCTTTATACGGGCGAAAACGCATTCAGGCACGCTATCACGCCCGATTGCGACGTGGTATTCGTCGCTATAAGCGGGTTTGCGGGGCTTGCGCCGACTCTCGAAGCGATAAACGCGGGCAAGACGGTCGCGCTCGCGAATAAAGAATCGCTCGTCGCGGGCGGCGAAATCGTAATGAAACTCGCCAAAGAAAAGGGCGTGAATATTATCCCCGTAGACAGCGAACATTCGGCGGTTTTTCAGTGCTTGGGCTTTGAAAAGGACAGACCGTTCAATAAAATAATACTCACCGCATCGGGCGGCGCGTTCAGAGATTTCGATAAAGAAACGATAAAGAACTTAAAGGCGGACGACGCGCTCAAACACCCTAACTGGGCTATGGGCAAAAAAATTACCGTCGATTGCGCCACAATGCTCAATAAGGGCTTGGAAGTAATCGAAGCGTGCAGACTTTATAACGCTCCGTTAGAAAAAGTTACGGCGGTTATTCATCCCGAAAGCATAGTTCACTCCATGGTCGAATTTTGCGACGGGGCGGTAATGGCGCAACTCGGCTTTCCGTCTATGGAAATCCCCATTCAACTCGCGCTCACTTACCCGAACCGTTATCCGACGAACGTACCGTTTTTGTCTTTTGAAGACAGAACGCTGCATTTCGGCAAGATTGACGAAGATAAATTCCCGTGTTTCGGTTTAGCGATAGAATCGTATAAGTCGGGCGAAAATTTCCCCTGCGCGATGAACGCGGCGAACGAAACGGCGGTTGCCGCCTATTTGCGGGATAAAATCGGGTTTTACGATATAAACGCGGTAATCGAAGAGGTTTTAAGCAAAACCGAACGACTTACGCCGACTTACGAAAATCTAGTAGCGACGGATTTGCGTTCCCGCGCTCTCGCCGCCGAAATAATCTCCGCCCGCGTAAAGTAACTACGAACTTACAATAAACGAAATCGAGGTGCTCGTTGTATAATCTTCTATCCGCTCCGGCGGTACTTAAAAATGTAGGCTACATCGCAGTAGCCGTGCTTATTCTGCTCGTAATGATAACCGTTCACGAAGCGGGGCATTACTTCGTGGGCAAGATTTTCAAATTCAAAATAAACGAGTTTGCGATCGGAATGGGCCCAGCGATATTCAAAAAGAAACTCAAAAGCGGCGAGGATTTTTCTATAAGACTTCTGCCGCTCGGCGGATTCTGCGCTTTCGAAGGCGAAGACGGCGAAACGGCGGACGAAAACGCTTTCTCTAAAAAGAAACCGTGGCAGAGAATACTCGTTTTGCTCGCGGGCGCGACGATGAACTATCTACTTGCCTTGCTCGTCATAATTTTTTCGTTCGGCGTGTACGGTCAGCAGGTTATGGGCGCGAAATACGCCGACAACTACTATCCCGTCGGAAGCGAATACTACGTCGGCGACTCGCTCGAAAACGGCGATTATATTCTGTCGATTACCAAAAACGGCAAAAAGACGGGCATTTATATGACTACCGACCTGATTACCGCCTTGAATCATAGTAAGAAGGGCGAAAAGGTCGTGGTCGAAGTCGCTAAAAAAGACGGCGATAAGGTAAGTAAGAACACTAAATTCAAAACCGTCGTTCTTCGCAGCGACGTAGAATGTAAAAATCTGCTCGACGTATCGAAAACTTACGCCGCATTAGGCATCGGTTCGGCTATATCGTTCGAACCGACCGAAAGCGGAAAGGAGAAATTCTTTTCGGAAGCCACTTATTTATTCAAAGTCGGCGTTGAAAACGACTATAAGACGGCAACTTTGGTTTCTTCTGTCGACGAACTGACCGATTATATTAAGAATAATGCGGGTAAGATATACTTCTTTACGCAAGGGGCGACCGCTCCGATTGCGACGGAAATCGATTTTTCCGCGGGGTGGAACGGCGAAGAAGAGATTTCTATAGGAGTTATCGAAAATTATCTCGGCGTTACTTTCGGCGGCAGAGAATATTACGTCGTTTCCGATTTCGCGCGGCTCGGATTTTTTAAGACGATAGGACGTTCTTTCGTCTATTCGTTCAAGATTGCCGGCACGCTTTTAAGGAGTTTAGGCGAACTTCTGACGGGTAAAATAGGTATTAACGCCGTCGGCGGAACTATAACCACCATAAAGACGGCAAGTCAACTTATAAGTTACGGATTCTATTTCGCGCTCGAAATAACGGCGTTTATAGGCGTAAACTTGGCGGTGTTCAACCTGTTGCCCGTGCCTGCTCTTGACGGCGCGAGAATAGTGTTCTGCCTTATAGAATGGATATTCAAAAAGCCCGTCAACAGAAAGGTAGAGGCGGTAATACACGGTGTGGGTTTAGTATTATTGCTCGGCTTTGCGATTCTCGTAGACGTTTTGCAATTCATTTAGCGCATATAATCAAGTCATTGAGGCCCCCTTGTGGGTGCGGCAAACCCGAAGATCGGAGCGC
>USOJ01000019.1 GCA_900556195.1 uncultured Eubacteriales bacterium | reverse complement strand
GTCAAAAACAGGCAAAGCCGCGGCAAATTGTAAAATTTGCCGCGGCTTTTTGCTTTTATTCTTTACAAACTCTTACTTATAGTGTATAATTAGAGTAGTATATTACAAGCAGGTCATATATGCGTAAACTCATACTTGCGAGCGGCTCGCCGAGAAGAAAAGAAATTTTATCGCGAACGGGCTACGAATTCGGAATAGTCGTAAGCGATAAAGAGAGCGAAAACAAAACGGGCGTTTCGCCCGAAAAATTCGCCATGCGTTGCGCGCTGGATAAAACCGAAGACGTATATTCGAGGGTTGCCAAAGGTAACGGCGCGGTCGTACTCGGCGCGGATACGGTAGTCGCGTTCGAAGGCAAAATTTACGGTAAACCCGCTTCCGAAGAAGAAGCGGGAAGTATGCTTAAAGCCTTTTCGGGCAAAACTCATACCGTGTTTACGGCTTACGTTCTTATCCGCGACGGAATGAGAATGTCGGGCGTCGTCGAAACGAAAGTTACTTTTAACGACTTATCCGACGATCTGATTAGCGAGTATCTTAAAAGCGGGCTTTATAAAGGTAAGGCGGGGGCGTACGGAATACAGGACGGATTCCCGCTCGTTAAAAGTTACGACGGCGATTACGACAACGTAATGGGCTTGCCGATCGGCGAAATTTACGATAACTTAAAGGAGTTTTTGAAATGAGAAATAACGCGATTGCAATCGATATGGGTTCGGTTAATACGGTTATATATCAACTCGGTTCCGGCGTAGTGCTGTCCGAGCCGAGCGTTGTCGCTCTGTCGGTAAACGGAAAATCGAGTATAAGGGCGGTCGGTTCGGAAGCGAAAAAACTTATCGGCAAAACCGCCGAAACGACAAAAATCGTATTTCCGATAGTCGAGGGCGAAATAGCCGACGTCAAAAACGCCACGGCGATGACCGAAAACTTTCTTAACAAAATTACTTTGCGTAAATTAAGCCTTCGTCCGAAGGCTCTCGTTTCCGTTCCGTGCGGAATAGAAAACGACGAAATCAAAAAGTACGCCAAAGTTTTGTCGGGCGCAGGGGTCTATAACGCAGACTTCGTCGAATCGCCCATATTGACGGCTCTCGGGTTGGGCATTCCCGTATCCGAAAGCACTCCGTGCTTTATTATCGACGTGGGCGGCGGAACGACGAACATAGCCGCGGTATCGCTCGACGGCGTAATCGCGGGCGTAAACGTAAATATGGGCGGCAGAAACGTTGACGCGATGATTATAAACCGCATAGCCGATTTGTTCGGACTTCGCATCGGTATGCTTACCGCCGAAAAGATAAAAACTCAGATTGCGAGCCTGATCGAAGGCGACGCAACCCGCACCGTAATAAACGGCAGAGATATAGAGTCGGGCAAACCCCGTTCGGTTTCCGTTTCGGCTTCCGACGTGCTTTTGCCGGTCGCCGCGTTTTTCGATAAAATTTTCGAAATCACAAGCATGGTTATGGCTAAACTCCCCGCAGAAGTATCCGCCGAAATCAGAAGATCGGGCGTATATTTTTCGGGCGGCGTAAGCAGACTTCCGGGGCTTGACGGCTACTTCCGCGAGCATATGGCAATCCGCGCCAACGTGTTCGAAGACCCCGAAATGACCGCGGCGATCGGAGGCGGAATACTTCTCGGCAACGAAAAATTGCTCAAAAAGTTAAGAATAGAAAAGAAATGAACAAGATAAATTACGACCTCGAAATGCAAAAGATAATCGACGGCTTTTCGGCGGACGAAAGACCTTCGCTTTTGCTTCACAGTTGTTGCGCGCCGTGTTCGACGGCGGTCATAGAAAGACTTATCGAAAATTTTACCGTAACCGTCTTTTATTTCAACCCCAACGTTACCGAAAGCGAAGAATATAATTTAAGGCTTAACGAACAGAAACGATACCTTAAAGAAACTTACGGCGACAGGGTAAATTTAATCGAAGGCAGGTATAAAGCGGTTGAGTTTTTCGACGTCGCGAAGGGCTTAAATAAAGAACCCGAAGGCGGCAAACGCTGCGAAAAGTGCTTTGAATTGCGCCTTTACGAAACGGCAAAAGTCGCCAAAGAAGGCGGTTATCGCTATTTTTGCACTACCTTGACCGTATCTCCGCACAAAAACGCGGATATTATAAACGAGATAGGCAAAGCGGCGGAAGTGAAATACGGCGTAGAGTTTTTACCAAGCGATTTCAAAAAACGCGGCGGATATCAACGCTCGTGCGAGTTGTCGCAAAAAAACGAATTATACCGCCAGAACTATTGCGGTTGCATATATTCCAAATACGCGCATATAAAGGCAGATGACGAAGAATGAGAATAATAGCGGGCTTATACAGGGGCAGAAAACTCAAAGAGTTTAACGGCAGAGAAGTTCGCCCCACTTCCGACAGAGCGAGAGAAGCCCTTTTCAATATTTTAGGCAATATTTCCGGTGATTCTTTTCTCGACCTGTATTGCGGCACGGGCGCGGTCGGGCTTGAAGCCGCTTCGAGGGGTGCTGAAAACGTTACCCTCGTAGACCTTGCGAAGGAGAGCGTAACTTTATCCCGCGAAAACGCGAAAACGCTTGACGCAAACGTTCGGATAGTAAATTCCGACGCGCTTTCTTTCGTTGCGCGGTTAAAAGAAAAATACGATTATATCTTTCTCGACCCGCCCTACGCGGCAAACGCAGAAGACGTACTTGCGGCTATTGCGGAAAACGAATACTTAAAAAACGCTTATATAATTTACGAACATTCGGGCGAAAGTAGGGGCGACCTTTGCGGACTTAAAATAGTCGATACCCGCCGTTACGGCGTGGCTACTTTCGACTTTTACGAGGTTAAAAAATGAAAAAATGCGTATTCGCGGGGACTTTCGACCCCGTAACAAAAGGGCACGACGATATTATCGCAAAGTGCAGTAAACTCTTTGACGAAGTAGTCGTCGCGCTCTGCATAAACGTAAAAAAATCGGCTATGTTTTCGGTCGAAAAACGTATCGAAATGCTCGAAGCGGTCGTAAAAAAATATAAAAACGTAAAAGTCGTCTATCACGACGGATTGCTCGTCGACCTTATGAAAAAAGAAAACGCCGTTTACTACGTCAGAGGCTTAAGAAACGGCAGAGATTACGAGTATGAAAACGATATAAACTTCGTCAACGCAAGCCTTATGCCGGAACTCGTAACGATTTATATCCCCGCAAGCGTAAAAAGCGTGCAGGTGAGTTCTACGGCGGTAAGAGAACTTCTCGAATTTAACCGCGACGTAAAAGACTTCGTTCCCGAAGAAATTATTCCTATTTTGAAAAGATAACCATGTACGATTTGTTTGACGTTATAAATAAGGATAAGACCGAAGAGGCGAAACCGCTTGCCGAGCGCATGCGCCCCGTGTCTTTGCGCGAATTTTTGGGGCAAAGTCAGATTCTCGAAGACGGAAGCCTGCTTCGCAGGGCTATTTCGCTCGATCGGGTAGGCAGTTGCATTTTCTGGGGACCTCCGGGGACTGGAAAGACGACGCTTGCAAATATAGTCGCAAACTCTACGAGCGGCAACTTCGTCAAATTGAACGCCGTTTCGAGCGGCGTCGCCGACGTAAAAAAGGCGGTGGACGAAGCGAGAGAAAATCTTAAACTCTACGGTAAAAAGACTTATCTTCTGCTCGACGAATGTCATAGATTTTCGAAAACGCAGTCGGATAGTCTCCTCCCTGCGATAGAACAAGGCACTATCATTTTTATCGGTTCAACGACCGAAAACCCTTACGCTTCGATGACCCCCGCAATCGTTTCGCGGTGCAGAGTTTTCGAGTTTAAGCGGCTTGACGAAGAATCGGTAAAATCGGCATTAAAGCGGGCGATAAACGATAAAAAACGCGGCTACGGCAATATGAATTTAACCGTAGAAGAAGCCGCGCTCGACCACATAGCGATGACTGCGTGCGGCGATATGCGCACTGCGTATAACGCTCTCGAACTCGCCGCTTTAACCACGCCTTCGGATAAAGACGGTAAAGTTACCGTTACCCTTAAAGACGCAGAACAGTCAATACAAAAACGCGCGCTGTCTTACGACGAAAACTCTTATTACGATATGCTTTCGGCGTTTTGCAAGTCCTTGCGCGGAAGCAGCAGCGACGCGGCTTTATATTACGCGCATCGCCTTATATCGGGCGGTTGCGACCCGCTTTTGCTTGCAAGAAGACTCGTCGTACATTCCGCGGAAGACGTAGGCATGGCAGACCCCAACGCGTTGGTCGTCGCGACGAGCGCGCTCACGGCGTTTCAGAATATCGGCTACCCCGAAGGGCTTATCCCTTTATCGGAAGCGATAATTTACGTCTGCGAAGCGCCAAAATCGAATACGACCGTAGTCGCGATGAACGCGGCGAAGAGGGCGGCGGAAAGTACGAAAGACGACACCGTGCCGCCCCACCTTCGTAATTCGGTATTTGCCGACGACGAAGCGAAAAGAAAGAGCGCGCAATATAAATACCCGCACGATTACGGCGGTTACGTAGAACAGCAATATCTGCCCGATTCGCTCAATGGTTCCGTTTTTTATACGCCCACCGATAACGGCTACGAAAAAAAGGTAAAAGAAATCCGCAAAGAAAAGGGAATGAAGTAAGTTACTTCCGCATTTTCGCGAAAGTAAAAGTTGCCAGGGCGTAGAGTATAAATAAACACCCGACTATTATATATAACAGCGGGTAGAACACGAAACGACTGAATACTATCAAAAGCAACCCGTAAAAGGCGAAGCGGACGGCGATACGCGGCTTTAACGTCGCTTTGAATAGTTCGCTTGCGCGCAATTTTTTCTTTTTCGGCGCGAACCCGTAAGAAAATATCTCGTCGCATAGCGAAAACACCGTGTAAAATTCGTCGATATCCGTCAGGATAAGATTTCCGTCGGAATTTTCGGCAAGCGTTACCGCGTCTTCGCTAAAAACACAGGCGAAAACCTGAACGGGCAGCGACTTTCCGCGACAAGCCGCTATTACTTCGTCGGCGGTAAGCGGAGAAATTTTGAAGTCGCAAACGACGCTTTCGACCTTCGTAAACGGTTTCAGTTTTTCCGAAATACGCGGGTATTCGTCGGTCGGGCAAAAAGCGAGCGAATAGCGGAGTTTTTCTTTAAGTTCTGCGTTTTTCTTCGCCGATAAAGTCTTTTTTCTTCGTTTTCGGGTTAAAATACAGAAAACGCATACGGCGATAACCGTAAAAGAAACGGCGACCGTCGCCGAAAGAGTAATGTTTTTAAGATAGTAATTGACGACCGCGTAAGACGATAAGAACGAAAAAATCGCCACGAACGCGCCGTCGGATATATACGCGAATAAAGTTTTTTTCATATTCGCATTATTGACGGGAAAAACGCAAATAAAACGATTGTTATGAACGATATTTTGATTTTTTTCGGCGGAACTTTCGATCCGCCGCACATAGGGCATAGAGAAATGCTCCTTGCCGCGCGAAAGGCGTATCCCGACGCGGGTATAGTCGTAATGCCCACGTTTTTGCCCCCGCATAAACAGACTTTTTACGCGGCTTCGGCTGCCGACAGGCTTAATATGTGCAAAATCGCTTTCGGCGACGTAAAAAACGTTACGATAAGCGATTACGAGATAGATAAGCAGGGCAAAAGTTATTCTTTTGAAACTCTCGCTCACTTAAAAAACGAAAACCCCGATAAAGAGATTCTCTTTTTGATGGGAACGGATATGATGAAGTCTTTCGGAAGTTGGAAAAATCCGCAGGAGATTTTAAGGCTTTCCACTCCGCTTCTGTGCTACCGTAAGGGCGACGGCGAAGCCGCCGATTTATCGGCGAAAAATTTCGAAAAAGAATTTTCGGTAAAACCATTCGTTCTGCCGTTTAACGGGGTGGAAGCGTCGAGTACCGAGATTAAAATAAGGTATATGCTGTCGCTGCCGATAACCACGGCTAACGAGAAAATTCTCGATTATATAAGAGAAAACGGGCTTTATAACGGCGACGAAAAATTTAAGTTTATCCGCGAAAATCTTAAACCCGCAAGGATAGAACATACCGCAGGCGTAGTAGAATACGCGCTCGATCACGCCGCGTATTATAAGTTGGATAAAAATAAAGTGTTGACGGCGGCTCTTTTGCACGACTGCGCAAAATATAAACGGGCGGAAGACTATAAAGATTTTACTATGCCAAGCGGCGTTCCCGAACCCGTCGTACATCAATATTTAGGCGCGTATATCGCCGAAAAAGTGTTGGGAGTAACGGATAAAGACGTACTCGAAGCCATTCGCTGCCACACGAGCGGCAAAGCGGATATGAGCGATTTGGACAAGTTGATTTTCACATCCGATATGCTCGAAAAAGGCAGAACTTACGAGGGCGTCGAAGATTTAAGAAAAATCGCCGAAGAAGACTTTGAACAAGGTTTTCGGGCGGCTTTGAAACGGTCTTACGAATTCGTCGTACAATCGGGCAGACCCGTTTACGGCGAAACGAAAAAAGCATTAGAATACATAGGAGGATTATAACTTATGGACGCAAAAACCAAGGCTCAACTCATATGCGATACTTTAGTCGCTAAAAAGGCTTACGACGTACTTAAAATCGACGTACACGGTAAAACCGTGCTTGCCGACTACTTCATTATCGCAAGCGGAAAGTCGACCACGCAGGTGCGCTCGCTTGCCGATTACGCTATGGAAGCGGTCGAAAAAGAAGGCGGCGCAGTCATTCGTAAAGAGGGTTTAGACGATTGCAGATGGGTGGTCGTCGATTTCGGCGACGTTATTTTGCACGTCTTTAACGACGAAACCAGACTTTTCTATCATCTCGAAAGACTTTGGGTAGACGGCGACAACGCCGAAAAAATCGACGGCTGAACTTAAAACAACATAAAACGACTTGAAACGCGTTTCCGACGATAAAACCTCGTCGGGAACGCGTTTTACTTTTTTACCGTCTTTTTTTACGTAAAAAGATTAAAAACTTTACAAAAACGGTCGTTTTTGTTACAAGTTTATATAGATAATTCACAGCGATTAAGTTATGATTAAAGAAAAAAGAAAGGGGAATTTTTATGAAAATGTTCAAAGCAAGAACTCTGCTCGTTTTGTTGACTTTCGTGTTCGCTACGATGCTTTTCGCAGCGTGTAAAACCACGACCCCGACGGTCAATCTTAAACTTGCGGAACTCAAAGCGGGCGACGTAACGCTCGTCGAAACCGACGGCAAATACGTTCACTCGGTAGGTTACGAAGTAGGAAGCCTTACGCTTTCGGCTACGGCGAAAGATTCGTCGGCTACCGTCGAAGGAACGGGCGAAAAGACCCTTACAGTAGGTAAAAACGAATTTACCGTTACCGTAAGCAAAAGCGGCAAAACCGCCGAATACGCGGTAGAAATTACCCGCGCGGCAGCCGTTTTGGATCTTACCGAAGTTAAAATCGGCGATAACGTTCTTACGGCGGGCGCGGACGGGGCTTATACCCTGAACGTAGAAAATTCCGTTAAAACGATTACTCTTTCGGCTACGGCGGCAAAAAGTTACGTTGAAATAGAAGGTTTGGGCGAAAAAACTCTCGCCGTCGGCGAAAATACGTTCACGATTACCGCAAAAGCGGGCGACGCTACTAAAAACTATACCGTAAAAGTCGTTCGCGCGGCGGCGGATCTTACTCTTGCCGAAGTAAAAATCGGCGATACCGCTCTTACGGCGGGCGCAGACGGAGTTTATAAGCATAACGTTGAAAACGAAGTTACCGAAACAACCCTTTCGGTAAGAGCAAACAACGAAAACGCGACGATAACGGGCGCGGGGAGCAAAACTCTTAACGTCGGCGATAACACGTTCGAAATCGTAGTTTCGGTAGGCGAAGAAAAAACGAAGTATACCGTTGTGGTAAACCGCGCGAAGAGCGACGTAAAGACTATCGAAGAAATAACCGTAAACGGAACGTCGGTCGATTACGACGAAGACGAAAACGCTTACGTTATAACGGTAAACGACAAAACCGCGAAAGTCGCGGTTACTCTTACGAGCAAGGTTGCTTCTTACGTTATCGATCCCGAAGTCGGAACGCTTAAAGAAGGCGACAACGAGTTCGAAATAACCGTTACCGCCGAAAACGGCAGCGAAGCAACTTACGTTCTCGTTATAAAACTCGTATTACCGACTTATAGCGTTACTTATGCGGGTAATATCGGCGGCGCGGTTACGAGCGAAACGTTCACTTATAAGCACGGCAACGCGCAAACTCTTAACGTTACGCTTGACGGTAAATACACTCAGTCTTACGGCAAAATCACGGTAACTTATAAGGTCGGTAACGGCGCGGAAAAGACTGCTGTTCTCGACGATAACTACGGCTTTACCGTTCCCGCAGAAGAAGCGATCGGCGATATCGTCGTAACGGTTTCGGGCATCGAAATCAACGTTTATACCGTAACTTATCATAAGGGCGGCGCGACTACTACCGAAAAGGTAAAACACGGCGAAAATGCGACGGGTTACGAGATAACTCCGAATACCGAGAGTAAAGAAGTTCTCGACGGCTACGTTTATACCCACGACGAAAAATGGGTAACCGAAGAAAACGGTATGACCGTCGTTTCTTTCGATAATATAACCGAAGATATAGACGTTTATTATAAAGACGAAATTCTCGTCAGCCGCGACGTTAAGTATTATGAACCGATGGGCGGAGCGATAACTTATTATACGATTCGTCAGATGAACGCTTACGTTGCGGGCGGCCAAAACGGCGACGTTATTTTCAAAGTGCTCGTAAAATCGTTGGCAACCGACGGCACGCCGGAAGAAGCAGGAAAGACCTCGTTCGTTATTTACGGTACGGCAACGTATAATTCCGCAAACGAACTCGGAGTTTCCGTTTCAGAAAGCGAACTTAATAAGTGGTTTACCGTAAAGGCGACCGCGGCAGATAAAAAAGTTACGGTTTATAACCCCGACGGAGCAGTCGTTGCGGAAAAGACGTTTGAAGCGTATGCGGCTGATACTATCTCTCTCGCTATGCACGCCGACGTAAAAGTGGCGGCGGTAAATCCGACCGTGCCCGAAATTTGCACGGTAACTTACCTTAACGAAAACGGCGAAGAACTTCACAGCGAAAGACTTTTCAAAGGCGCAGCGGCTGACGACTACGATTATTCGATATCCGACGAAGATCTCGGCGGCGGTTATACGAAGCAATATCTCAACGGTAAGTGGGTCGATGAAAACGGCGACGACGTAGATTTGTCCGCTATCAATGCGAATATCACCGTTAAATACGCGGTAACCGATACTATCGTGTATATTAACGTACCCGGATATGATGCAAGCGCCGGTTACAAGTCGGTCATGAGCCTTAACAAGTATCTTCAACCAGATGAAAACGGTGTGCTGATTTTCAAGGTCAGATTAAATCATAGCGAGGCAACCTCATTTTCTATTTATGAATCTACGGGATGGACGACAGAAGCCGGATATATGGGACAATGGGTTGATAGCGCGGATTTGGGAAAAACGTGGTTTACGGTCGAATTCAATTCCGTTACGGGCGTTTTGAAGATTTACGACGGCAACGGAAACACGGATGACGGTCATACCAAAACGTTTGCAGATAAAGACGTCAGAACGCTGTCCATAGTTTTCAACGGAGTAAAAAGCGTAGATATTGCAGCGGTGAATCCCGCAGATAGGATGCCCTTCGGCAGTAACGTCGGCGAAGTCTTTTTAGACTCGGCAATAGATACTACGGTTGCAACCCCCGAACTCTACGAAAAAGTTATGAAACGTAAGAGTTACACTGCCGACACGTTCAATACGATAGACATTTCGAATTTTACGGAAATCAGATTCAAAACATTGTATACTAACAACTATTACTTATTCGACGGTGATTGGGGAGCAAACGATTTTAAGTGCACCGAATGGCTCGAATGGCAACTTGTAAAGTCGGGCGAAACCTGGACGTTGAGTATATATTCAGATTCCAAAACTTATAAAACCGTTGCAGGACTTACAGGATCTACTATTCGTGATATGTTTAAGAATAAATGGTCAGGCATGGTTAGTGGTGGAATCGGACAGGATACCGATTATATCTGGACTACCGAACTCCGCGCGAAATAATTCAAATGTTCGCGGAACGCTTCAAAGCGCGGAATAAAACGAAATAAAGAATAACGAATACGCCTTTCCG
>USOJ01000018.1 GCA_900556195.1 uncultured Eubacteriales bacterium | reverse complement strand
TGCTTCACTTCGTTCGCAATGACAATAAACAAGCACGTCATCGCGAGCGTCGGCGAAACGCCGCTTAAAAAGACGAACGTTACAGGGCTTCGTAAGGATCGACGACTACGGACGTGTCGAAATACTTCCACGGGAGGACGTCTTTCGGCGGCTCTATCTTAAAACACAGTCTGTTTTTGGTTACGGGGTGAGTAAACGAAAGAGTCGTAGCCCAAAGCGCGAGCCTGCCCTTTTTAGCCTTTTCGCCGCCGTAACGCATATCGCCGTAAACGGGAGTGCCGATATTAGCCATCTGAACTCTTATCTGATGACTTCTGCCAGTATGCAGAGTTACCGAAACGAACGAAAGTCCGTTCTTTTCTTCCTTTACGTCGTATTCGAGTTCTGCAAACTTCGCGCCTTCTACCGACTGCCCGCAAACGTAAACCATATTGTTTATCGGGTTTTTCTTTAAGTAGTTGGTAAGGGTCGCGCGTTTTTCTTTGGGGCTTCCGACGAGTACGGCTGAATATTTCTTTTCGAAATCGCCCGTCTTCATCTGTTCGGAAAGTCTTGCCGCCGCCTTACTGCTTTTGGCGAATACCATTACCCCGCCCGTGGGTCTATCCAGTCTATGCACGAGCCCGACGTAAACGTTACCCTGCTTGTTTTCGCGTTCTTTGATATGCTCCTTTATCACGGTGAGCATATCTTTGTCTTTGCTCTCGTCTTCGCACGAAGGCACGCCCTGCGGCTTCATTACCACTATTACGTGATTATCCTCGTGTAAAATCACGAGATCTTCTTTTTCGAATTGTTTTTCACTCATTTATAAACATGCCTCCCGCTCCGCACGGTAGATTTATCCCTTCTTCGGTCTTTACGCCGACTTCGTACGCTTCAACTCTGCCCTTGCCGACTTTCCGTTTTACAGTCAACGTAAGAATGTTTTCGAGTACCGTCGGTTGAAGCCCCGTAGTATAACTGTTGATAAGCACGAAAAGCGGATTATCCGACAAAACTTCGGTACAAAGTTCTACGAAAGGATATATTTCGCTTTCGATTTTCCACGTTTCGCCGTTCGGACCCCTGCCGTAACTCGGCGGGTCCATTATAATCGCGTCG
Source organism: uncultured Eubacteriales bacterium (assembly GCA_900556195.1). Taxonomy (GTDB): domain Bacteria; phylum Bacillota; class Clostridia; order Christensenellales; family Borkfalkiaceae; genus UBA10281. Next base: position 9,324 of record USOJ01000018.1, on the reverse strand, counting down.
TATTTATGCCCGCGTTTGATTTCGCGTTTTACGAATTTAACGCAGTCGTCTATTATATATCTGACGGGTTTGTCTTTAAGCCCCGAAAGTCGGACGTTTTCACCCGCCCTTTCGACCATGCCTTTGCTTGCGTCTACGTGGCAGACGCTCGCCCCCGCAGACAGGCACGCAACGGTCGCGCCGCCCGTGTACGCGAAAAGGTTAAGAACGCTTATCGGTCTGCCCGCGTTTTTGATAAGTCCGCGCATTATATCCCAATTGACGGCTTGTTCGGGGAAAAGCCCCGTATGCTTAAACCCCATGGGCTTAATCTTGAATTTAAGATCGTCATAGGATATAACCCATTCTTCGGGGAATTTTTTGAGATATTCCCAACGCCCGCCGCCGCTTTCGCTACGGATATATTTGGCGTTGAGATCTTTATAATGCTCCATATCCGTCCTTGCGCCCCATATAACCTGCGGGTCGGGGCGAAGAAGAACGACGTCTTTCCAACGCTCCAACTTATATCCGTCGCCGGTTGCGAGAACGACGTAATCTTTCCATTTATCGGCTACTTTCATACTTTTTTGACTACGAGCGTAACTTTATCGCCGTTTATATCGAAGTCTTTTTTATACCCGTCGAAAATTTCGTTTACGAGTTTTTCGGCGAGAACGTCGCCCGCGATATCTTTGCCGAGCGACTTAAACGCTTTTTCGCTTACGCCCTCGGCGGTATAACCCAAAACTATGCGGTCGGTTACGTTGAATCCCGCTTCTTTACGCATGTTCTGTACCCTCGAAACGATCTCTCTTACCGTGCCTTCCATCAGGAGTTCTTCGCTGACGTGGGCGTCGAGTACGACCGTCAAACCGTCGGTGCTTTCAGAAACGTAGCCTTCGGCGGGTTCGCTCGAAATAAGCAAATCGTCGAGCGAGAGCGAAACGGGCTTGCCGTTTACTTCGAAGTCGTAATTTTTGCCGCTTCTTACGGTGTCTACCACCGCTTTCGCGTCGCACGTGTCGAGGAATTGCCTTATTCCGCCGAGCAACGCTCCGTATTTCGGTCCGAGCGTTTTAAGTTGCGGCTTTAATTTATAATTTACGAACTGCGACGCGTCGCGTAAAAGTTCGAAACTCTTGATATTGAGTTCGTCGCGCGCTATGCCGTAGAGTTCGGGCGAAAGGTCTATCTTTCTGTCCGAAGCGACGTAAAGTTTGCCGAGCGGTTGACGGTTCTTTATATTGCTGCCGTTTCTCGCCGCTCTGCCAAGCGTTACGATTTCGAGAACGGTCTCCATACCTTCTTCGAGTTTCTTGTCGATAAGGCTTTCATCCGCCGTCGGGAAATCGCAGAGATGTACCGATTCGGGCGCGTCCTTGAAGAAAGGAACGACGAGATTAAGATACATGCTTTCCGTCATGAACGGAACGAACGGAGCGCAGATTTTAGCCAAAGTTACGAGCACCGTGTAAAGCGTTGTATAAGCCGCCGCCTTGTCTTCGGTCATTTCGCTGCCCCAGTATCTCTCTCTGCCGCGGCGAACGTACCAGTTGGAAAGTTCGTCGGTGAAGTCCTGAATGGTTCTTGCCGTTTCGAAAATCTTGTAATTGTCCAAGCCTTCGTCAACCGTCTTTATAAGTGTGTTGAGTTTGGACAAAACCCATTTATCCATAAGACTCAACTTGCATTTTTTAAGGTCGTATTCCGACGGGTTATATTTATCGATGTCGGCGTATAAGACGAAAAACGCGTAGGTATTCCAGAGCGTACCCATAAATTTGCGCTGACCTTCGGAAACCGCTTCTTCGTAGAATCTCGTCGGAAGATACGGCGCGCTGCCCGTATAGAAATACCACCTTACTGCGTCCGCGCCCTGTTTGTCGAGTACCGTCCACGGGTCTACGACGTTGCCGATATGCTTGCTCATCTTAATACCGTTCTTATCGTTGACGTGCCCTAAAACTATACAATTTTTGAAGGACGCTTTATCGAAAAGAATAGTCGAAATCGTGAGAAGCGTATAGAACCAGCCTCTCGTCTGATCGACCGCTTCGGAGATGAAGTCGGCGGGAAAATGCTTTTCGAAAAGGTCTTTGTTTTCGAACGGATAATGGTACTGCGCGAAAGGCATAGAGCCCGAATCGAACCAGCAGTCGATAACTTCTTTTACTCTCGTCATCCTGCCGCCGCACTTACCGCACTTGCAATGAAGCGCGTCTATATACGGACGGTGAAGTTCGATATCGCCCTCGACCCTGCAAGCCTCTTTGAGTTCTTCTTTGGAACCCATAACCCGCTTTTCGCCGCAGTCTTCGCATACCCATATCGGCAGCGGAGTACCCCAGTATCTTTCGCGGGATAAGCCCCAGTCGATTACGTTTTCGAGGAAGTTGCCCATTCTGCCCGTACCTATCGTTTCGGGCATCCAGTTTACCGACTTGTTGGCAGCGATAAGCCTGTCTTTTACGGCGGTGGTCTTTATAAACCAGGAACTTCTCGCGTAGTACAAAAGCGGAGTGTTGCAACGCCAGCAGAAGGGATAACTATGCTCGAAGAGTTGGTCTTTGAAGAGTTTTCCGCTTATTTTAAGGTCTTTTATGATTTCCTTATCGGCGTCTTTTACGAACTGACCCGCGTAAGGAGTAACGGCTTCGACGAATCTGCCGCGATCGTTTACCATCTGTACGAACGGAAGATTATACTTTCTGCCGACGTTGGCGTCGTCTTCGCCGAACGCGGGCGCGATATGAACTATGCCCGTTCCGTCGGTAAGCGTAACGTAATCGTCGTTGGTTACGTAAAACGCCTTTTCTTTGAACGAACCGAGCGCGTACGGGAACATAGGTTCGTACTCGACGTATTCGTAGTCTTTACCTTTCTTTTTGCTTACGAGTTCGTATTCTTCGAAAAGAGTCGGCACTAACGCTTCGGCTAAAATATAGTTTTCGCCGTTTGCCGAAATTTCTACGTAGTCGGAGTTCGCGTTCATACAGAGCGCGACGTTGGACGGAAGCGTCCAAGGCGTAGTAGTCCACACCAGAAAATAAGCGTTTTCTCTGCCCTTTACTTTGAATTTTACGTAAACGGACTTTTCTTTTACGTCTTTATACCCCTGCGCGACCTCGTGCGAAGAAAGCGCCGTTCCGCAACGCGGGCAATAGGGTACGATTTTGTAACCTTTGTATAAAAGTCCTTTTTCGTTTATGGTTTTAAGCGCCCACCACACCGATTCGATATAATCGTCGTGATAAGTAACGTACGGGTGATCCATGTCTACCCAGTAACCGAGGCGGTCGCTCATGTTTTTCCACTCGTTGGTGTACTTCCAGACCGACTGCTTGCACTCTTTTATAAACGGCTCTATGCCGTATTTTTCTATATCCTGCTTACCGTCGAGTCCGAGTTTTTTCTCGATTTCGAGTTCGACGGGAAGTCCGTGCGTATCCCAGCCCGCTTTACGAAGAACGTGATAGCCCTTCATCGTGCGGTATCTCGGAACGATATCTTTCATTACGCGGGTTAAAACGTGCCCGATGTGCGGTTTTCCGTTAGCCGTCGGCGGACCGTCGTAAAAGGTAAATTCCCTGTTGCCTTCGTTCTTTTTAACGCTCTTTTCGAACACGTCGTTTTGCTTCCAGAACTCGATTATCTCTTTCTCTCTCGAAACGAAATCGAGCGAAGCGTCTACTTTCTTATACATATTGCCTCCCGTTTTGCAATCGTTCGGACTTATATTTTGCCTGCACGATTGCCCGATATATGAAAATTCCCCTGCGTCTGAACGCCCGCCCGGCATGACCGGACGACCGAGAAGACGGGGGAACCGCGGTACCACTTCTCTTCCGCGTTTAATCGTTTAAGCGCGGCTCTTTTATCCTTTTTACGTAAAGGTGAACGTCGTCGCATACTGTGATTTTCCGCGACGCGGCTCGGAAAGGATACGGCATATAAGCGTTGCGATCGGCTCTCACCTGCCCGACTCTCTGTTACGCCCGTGTTTATATCCGCGTGTTTTCGTCTTTACCTTTTCTATATATTAGCAAAATTTTTGATTTAAGTAAAGCGTTTTGACAAAATCGGCGTGAAATAACTTGCAAAATTTATAAAAATGCGTTACAATGTTCTCACTGCGCTAGGTGGGGAGCCGGCGGTGCCCTGTACTTGCAATCCGCCGTAGCAAGGCTGAAGGTTCTCCGAGGCTCGCCGTATGGTTGGCTGCGCGCGGTAAGGCGTGATGATATCAAGGTCTTATGCAACGTAAACCCGCGAACCGTGTCAGGATAGGGATATAGCAGCACTAAACGGTCATTTGCGTGTGCCATAAGGTTGCTTTGAAGGAGCGACCTGCCCCGTTACCGCTTCGGTACGACGTGTCGACGAGAAATGCGCAGTATTTTTGAAATTTCGGGCGGACGATACAGTCCGCCCTTTCGTTTTTTTACGAACGCTTTGAGTCAACTCATCCGACGGCTACGCCGCCACCTTCCCTGCAAGGGAAGGCAAGGGATACGCTACGCCGCAAAATAATAAAACAGAGCCATAAAAATGAGTGAAGTAAAAGAAAGATTAAACGCGATACTTGCCGATATCGATAAAGGAAACAATTTCGGCGAAAAAATAACCCTTCTCGGCGCGACGAAGTACGTCGCCATGGACAAAATAGTCGAAGCCTACGAAAACGGGCTTACCGTTATCGGCGAAAACCACGCGCAGGAATTCAGAGATAAATTCCCCTTTTACCCCAAGGGCTTGGAAAAGCATTTTATAGGCACGCTTCAATCGAACAAACTCAAATACGTGGTAGGCAGAGCGTACAGCATAGATTCCGTTTCGTCGCTCGATACGGCGAAAAAAATCAACGACTTCGCCGCCAAAAAGGGCGTAATTCAGAATATAATGCCCGAAATAAACGCGGGGTGCGAAGAATCGAAGACGGGTATGCCGTTCGACGACCTTAAAAGGGATTTCGACGAAATGGCGGCTTTGCCTAACCTTAAAATAATCGGAATTATGGCAATGCTCCCTATAACCGTGCAACTGCCGATAACCGCCGACGCCGAAACGCTGGCGCGGATTACGCGCGAGATACGCGCATTTTACGACGAAAAAAGAAAAAATCTGCCCGATATGAAATATCTTTCTATCGGCATGTCGGGCGACTACAAGATAGCGATTGCCAACGGCAGCAATATGATCCGCATAGGCAGAGCGATTTTCGGTCAGAGATACCCCGAAGAAAACAAATAAGGAGGAAATTGTGGGATTTTTCGAGTTTTTGACTAAAAAAGTTGACGCAAAACCTAAAAAAGAGAAAAAAACCGAAGCGGAACGACAAGAAAACGAGCAAGGCGATTACGGATTCGACCGCAAAAAATATTCGCATATAGACGAATTCCGCCCACGCTCTTTCGATGACGTTGCGGGTATTATAGACTGTCTTTTGGATAACAAGCCCGCGCTCGTTTTTTTAACGGAAGTCAGAGATACCACCGCGCAAAGAGTACTCGATATACTTTCGGGCGCGGCTTACGCTCTGTACGCAAAAATCTGCGAAGTCGGCGAAGAAACGTATTTGATTACGACGGATAAGAAATAGGATGCACGTATGGACATGAAAGAATTTGTAAGGGTGATACAGATACCCACCGCCAACGGACAGAGATTGCAGGAATACGGACTGTTTCATTGCATATTTTTTGCTCTTACGATAGTGGCGATGGTGTTCGCCGTTATATATACGCTTAAAAAAGGCGAAAAAAACTTATATTTTTTATACGTTTTATCGTCCGTTTTAATGTGGGTAGGCGAACTCTATAAACAATTTTGCTACTCGTTCAGAAAAACCGGATATTTCGATTACGACTGGTATTCTTTTCCGTGGCAATTCTGCTCTACGCCGTTATACACGTTTTTATTCTGCGCGATTGCAAAAAAAGGAAAACTTTACGACGCGGTTTCGGCGTACAACGCAACCTACGCCCTGTTTGCGGGTACTTGCGTAATGCTCTATCCGAGTACGCTCGTGGATAATTACGGAATAAGTTTTCAATCCCTTTTACACCACGCTTTAATGATGATAACGGGCGTTTCGGCTCTCGTTTTGTACGCTAAAAAATTCTCGGTTAAATTATTTGCAGAAAGTTTTATCGTGTATCTGATATTGTTTGCCGTAGGAATTATATTGAATTTTATCATACCTCCGCTTACGGGGCAAGAAGTAAATATGTACTTCGTTTCAAAAACGGCAACAAAAGGAAATCAGTTTGGAATATTCCGTGATGCCTACCCGTACCCGATTTTCCTTATCGTATATACGCTTTTATTTACGGAGTTTGCCGCGCTTATCGCGCACGTCGCGTACCTCGTCGCAAAAAAGAAGGCGGCAAAACGACTTGCCGCAAATACGCAATATTAACTCCGCGGTAAACCACCCTTCCGGGAGATTCTTCGCGTCGGCTATTCGGCGATTAACGCTAACGCGTTTGAAACTATCGTTTAAGCAATTGCTATGCAATTGCAATCGCCTTATGAATACCTTCGTTAAATAATCCTTGCGAGCAAATTATTTAATTCGGCATTGACAGAATGACACGAGTATTATTACCCGTACTCATATCTTCGGGATTGCCACGACCCGCAAGGGGTCTCGCAAAGACGATCTTGTCATTCTTCGTCGTCGATTCGGTCGTTGACGCGCTTTTCTTCTTTCGAGGCAGCCTTCGCTTCGCAGGCGTTCTGATGAAGTCTTACGAGTATGGCGTCGTTGCCGATTTTTTCTATACAACAAAAATTTATAATGAGTTCGTTCGTCTTAAAAAAGGCGTTTTTCTTGCCGGGAACGATTATCGCCTTAATCTTGCCTTCGGGATAAGTAAAAGTCATATCGATTACTTTGCCGAGATCTCTGCCGTCGAGTACGTTTATTACGTTTTTCTTCTTGATTTCGGAATAACTCGTTTCCATAATATTTTACCTGCCGTCGGTTTATAATACGCCCGATTTCGACAAAATATGACTTAATTTTTCACAATTGATTTTTGTTCCGAAAAAAAATATAAAAAGGCAAAAAAATTTTCGTTTTTATAACCGCAAAAAGTAAGCCGAATTTATTTTTAGTCGAATTTTAACGAAAAATATCGATTTATAAAATAAAAAAGTCCGACGTTCTGCTATTTTGCAGATTTTCGGACTTTTTCTTCGCCTTTTTCCAAAACTCGGTTATATCGATTTTGTTCATGGAATATATTATTTTATGAACAAAACGGCTAAAAAACGGGGTGAAAATTCACGCGAATTTATATTATTTTGGCAAATTTCACTTATTTAGCACGATTTGCTTGACTATTATTTAATATAATGATAAAATAGACCTGAAAAATGTACGTAAAATAATATAATCTATGAACAAATCTTTTTGCGTACGAAAGGAGAAAGAAGAAATGAAGTCAATGAAAAGAAACGTAATAGTTTCGGCTTTCCTTGCAATCGCGCTTTGTTTAAGCGTAGTTGCGGGGGCAACGTTCGCATTGTTTACTTCGAGCGCGAAAGTAAATCTTTCGATTACCAGCGCGACGGTCAAAGTATCCGCCGACGTTGAAAATCTGAAACTTTACTCGACCACGGAAGTAAATCCTGCGACTAACAAAGGCAAAAAACAAGACCTTACGGGCAATACCTTCTTGCTTGGCGGAACTGCGAATTTTACCGACGGCGTACTTACGCTTGACAGACTTGCGCCGGGCGACGGCGTAACGTTCGATATTAAACTTACGAATAAATCGAATATCGACGTTAAATATCGCGTAGTTATCGGCGAAGCAACGGGCGGCGACCTCGCGGATGCGCTCGACATAACCGTCAACGGCGACAAGTACGAAGGCGCGATAAATACCGAATGGAACGAAGTTGCGGCAAACGCAGACATACCTTCCGTTCCCGTTAAAGTCGAACTCCCCGTTGCGGCAGATAACGATTACGCCGAAAAAAACCGTATCTCTCGACATAACGGTCGAAGTCGTTCAGGCAAGCATAAAAGATACGGAATCGGCAAAGAAATTCACGAGAGATACGGAATATAAACTTACCGGTATTAAAGCAAGCGGCGGCAACGGAGTATTACGCGTAACATACGGTACCCTTACGATAAACGGCGTAGGAACTCTTAAAGCGGTTGAATCGTCCGACCATTACGCTATGGCGATATGGGCAAACGGAGCAAACTCCAAAGTTATAATTAACGGCGGTAAATACGTACAAGAGATCACCGGCACGGATACGCAATACGACTTAATATACGCTTCCGACAAAGCGACTATCGAAATTTACGGCGGAACGTTCCAATGCGCGACCCCGCAATGGACGCTCAACTGTTTGGATAACTCCGGTTCCAAAATTTACGTCATGGGCGGTAAGTTCTACAAATTCAACCCTGCCGAACCGCACGTTCAACCCGAAGGCACCGAAGAAATAATCGTTCCCGAAGGTTACGAAGTAATCAAAGACGGCGACTGGTACGAAGTAAGACTTGCGGAAGGTAAATTCGGCGCAGGCACGGGCGCATATGACGATTTCAACGACGCTATCAAAGGCGCAAGCAACGAAAGCAACGTTAAAGTTACTCTTCCCGCTAACGCTTCCGTCGAATTAGAAAACGGCGTTGCAAATGAAGGTGAAGCAAGAGATTTAACCTTCGTCGGCGACGGAACTCAAACCGTTGACGTCGTAACAAAAGCAACGTATGCAGAAGGCGGTATGCTTAGTTATCAACGCGGCTCGAAATTCACGTTCAAGAATATGACTGTTCAAGCCGGCGAAGGCAATTTTGACGGTATCGTATGCGACGAACTCGTTTACGAAAATTGCACTATCAAAGGAAAACTTACCCTTTACGGAAAGGCAACCTTTATAAACTGCACTTTCGAAAACGATATGGCTGATCAATACTCGATATGGACCTGGGGCGGCACGGACGTTTTATTCGACGGTTGCACTTTCAACACCAACGGTAAAGCAATTCTTCTTTACGGTCAGGCAACGGCGGCAAAATCGACGAACCTTACGGTAAATAACTGCACTTTCAACGACCGCAACGGCGGCGCGGGGGGGAAAGCGGCTATCGAAATCGGTAACGATTATAACGCCACTTATACCCTTACAATCAACAATATAACCGTAAACGGTTTTGCTAACGGCAAAAACACTAATTCCAAAGTTTGGGCTAATAAGAACAGCATGGACGCGGAACACCTTACCGTTACCATAGACGAAACGAAAGTTCACTAATAAAAAATCTATACCTTATCGATTGATACGAGTAAATCGTGGCGGGGTTGCGTAACG
>USOJ01000017.1 GCA_900556195.1 uncultured Eubacteriales bacterium | reverse complement strand
ACAAATACGCAACGGGCTTAATAAGCGCGATCTCTATTGCCGAAAGGATTTATTCCGAAGGCGATAAGGCGGTAGAAGATTATTTCAGATTCCTTTCGTCGGGCGCTTCCGACGGTCCCGTCGAACTTCTGAAACTTGCGGGCGTCGATCTTACGAAAAAAGACGCGTACGAAGCGATGGTCAAGTCGTTTGAAACGACTCTCGCGGAGTTTGAATCCCTTTAATATATCTGCGCCTCCGGCGCAAAACGGAGCAATTTATGCCACAACCGATAAATAACGCATTACCGTATAATCTCGAAGCCGAGCAGTCTGTTTTGGGAGCGATTCTCATCGATATGGAGGAACAGTACGAAATCGTATCAAAATTAAAAGAAGACGATTTCTTTCTTGAATCCCACAAATTGATTTTTCATTCGATGAGCGAAATATGCGGTTCCAATAAACCGATAGACCTCGTAACTCTTTCAGACGACCTTGAAAAGAAATCGTCGCTCGAAAAAGCGGGCGGGATAGAATACGTCACCGAACTCGCGAGGACTACTCCTTCCGCGGCGAATTACCAATACTACCTCGATATAGTAAAGCGCGACGGTACTTTGCGTAAACTTATCCGCGGAGCCGAAGATATTATCAAGAACGCAAGAGTTTCATCCGACAGAAGAAGTTCGGTAGAGTACGCCGAGAAGAAAGTTTACGATATATCCGAAGAACTCGATACTTCGACGCTTACTAATCTTAACGCGGAAGTGCCGACTATCTTAAACAAATTCGAAAATATACAAAAAGACAAGAATTTCTTTCAGGGGCTTAAAACGGGATTTACCGGTCTTGACAGGCTTACGAACGGTTTGCACGCAGGCAATCTCGTTATACTGGCGGCGCGTCCGTCAATAGGTAAGACGACGCTTGCAATGAATATAGTCGAGAACGTCGCCGTAAGAGAACGCGCCGTATGCGCCGTTTTCGCGCTCGAAATGACGAAAGAGGAACTCGGTCAGAGGATGATGTGCTCGGTTGCGAACGTTTCCAATCAGGACGCCGTAAAAGGAAAACTCGAGGACGATGACTGGCGCAGGCTTTGGGAAGCGCAAAAGATATTGAACGAAACCAAAATATTCGTTGACGATACCTCTATGACCACCTGCACGGAAATTCTTTCCAAGTGCAGACGACTTAAAAGCAGAGAAGGCAAACTCGATCTTATAGTAGTCGACCACATTCAACTTATGAACGCGGTAAAGTCGAGCGACAGCCGTCAGCAAGAAGTTTCCGAAATATCGAGGGGACTTAAAATGATAGCCAAGGAACTCGAAGTTCCGGTACTTGCCCTTTCGCAGTTGTCGCGTTTAATAACGGGCAGAAAAGGTCAAAGACCTATGCTTTCCGATTTGAGAGAATCGGGCGCTATCGAGCAGGACGCCGACATCGTTATGTTTATCCACAGACCCGACCTCGCTGCCGAAGAAAAAGAAGTCGAGCAGGGCAAAATCAAGAAAAACGTCGCCGAAATTATCCTTGCGAAAAACAGAGCGGGCGAATGTAACTCTTTCGAATTGCTGTTCAAAGGCGAAAAATCGAAGTTTATCAATCCTCCTGCCGACTATATGGCAAACGCCGAACCGCCGACTTTCAAAAAGAAAGATAAATCCGAAGTCGCGGACGATTCGGAGGACGCCGACGATACGAACGGAGATGACGAAGATATAGATGATATTCTCTGATTCTTACGATACGCAAGTATTGAAGATAGACGATAAGTCGCTTGAACTTGCAAAAAAATACATATTAAACGGCGAACTCGTCGGATTTCCCACCGAAACGGTATACGGGTTAGGTGCGATTGCTTACAGCGACGAGGCAGTAAAAAAAATATACGCCGCAAAAGGTCGCCCGTCGGATAATCCATTGATCGTTCACGTTCATAAAGACTACGATGCAGACAAGTTGGTATCGGTAAAATACGACTACGTTTATAAACTTCGCGAAGCGTTTTTACCCGGACCGTTGACGATGGTGTATCCGAGTAAAGGAATGATTAGCCCCGTTGCCACGTGCGGATTAGATACCGTAGGCATAAGAATTCCGTCAAGCGAAGCGGCGCAGGAATTTTTACGAGCGGTAAACGTTCCGATTGCGGCGCCGTCCGCAAACGTTTCAAAGCACACGAGCCCCGTAACGGCAATGCACGTTTACGAGGACTTAAAAGGAAAGATTCCGCTTATTTTAGATGGAGGGAAGTCGAGCGGCGGAATCGAAAGTACGGTTTTAGACGTTACGACGGATACGCCTATAATACTTCGAAGCGGACTCGTTACTGCCGAGATGATAAAAAAAGTCGTAGGCAAATGCGAATACTCGGCGAATACCGCAAACGATAAAGTACGCGCTCCGGGTATGAAATATCGGCATTACAGACCGAATTGCGAAACCTATCTTTTTAATCGGGACGAGATAAAAAAAGCGCAGGACTTATACGACGAACAAACGTCGAACGGAAAGAGAGTATGTTTCATGTGCGACGACGAAATTGCAAGAAAGGTTAAAGGCGTTACTCTTAATATGGGTGTAACCGCCGAAGAAATCGCGTCCTCGCTCTATTACGATTTGCATGAGGCGGAAGAAATAGCCGACGTGTTAATCGCTTTCATAGTCGAAACGGGCAGCGACGTTGACGTCGGAATTATGAACAGATTATCAAAAGCCTGCGGTTAAACCGCGGAGAAGGAGAAAACTATGAAAATCGCTATAGGGTGCGATCACGCGGGTATCAACTTAAAACCCGTTCTGATAAAATATCTTGAAGAAAAAGGGTACGAATATACCGATTTCGGAACTTATACGAAAGATTCCTGCAACTACGCCGATTACGGAGAGAAAGTCGCCGAAGAGGTTGCAAGCGGAGAATACGACAGAGGTATACTTATTTGCGGAACGGGTATCGGTATGAGCATCGTCGCGAATAAAGTCCCCGGCATAAGGTGCGCGCATTGTCACGATTCGTTTTCGGCAAGGGCTACGAGAATGCATAACGACGCAAACGTCATAGCGTTCGGCGAACGTTGTATCGGTGCGGGCGTAATGCTCGATATAGTCGAAGCGTTTTTAACGACCGAATTCGAAGGCGGCAGACATCTTGCGAGAATTGCAAAAATTGCCGAAGTCGAAAAAAAATATTCAAAATAAAGCGTATAACGGAGAAAAAGATGAAAAAAGTAAGAAAGGCGGTTATACCCGTGGCGGGATACGGGACGAGCTTTTTGCCGTATACCAAAGCGGTGCCGAAGCCGTTGCTTCCCATACTCAACAAGCCCGCAATTCAGGTCATTTCGGAAGAAGTGGTCGAAAGCGGTATCGAAGAGATATTATTCGTGGTAGGGTATAAAAAAGAAATAATAGAAAGTCATTTCGATTCGGCGCCCGAGTTGGAAGACGTACTCGAAAGCAAGGGGAAATTCGATTTTTTGAAAGCGGTAAAAAAGCCGAGCGAAATGGCGGAATTTACGTACGTTTTACAAAAAGTTCAGAATGGCACCGCAAGCGCGGTCGCTCTGGCTGAAAATTTTGTAAACGGTGAGCCTTTCGCGGTTCTTTTCGGCGACGACGTAATGTATTCCGATAGCGGCAGACCCGTAATAGGTCAACTTATAGACGTATATGAAAAGTACGGTAAAACGGTACTTGGTTGCAAGCGGGTAAGCATGGACGATATTTCCAAATACGCCGCCGTGGAGTTTGACGAGGTTCTCGAACCCGACGTTTACCGTATGACTAAGGTTACCGAAAAGCCGAAAAAAGAAGAGGCGAAAAGCGATCTCGCTCCATTGGGAAGATACGTATGCACTCCCGAAATATTCGATATTATTCGCGACTTGAAACCGGGCGCGAACGGCGAATATCAATTTACCGATGCTCTGGATGAAATCGCAAGAAAAAGCGGCGCGATTGCTTACGCGTTTCACGGCACGAGATACGATATGGGCGACAGATTCGGTTATCTTACGGCAAATATCGAGTACGGACTTCGCGACGAAGAACTTCGCGAAAAATTAACGAATTATATAAAAGAATTAGCAGACAAAATTTAACGATTTTCGTTTTATGAATAACTTAAAATATACGGGCGGACTTATACAAGCCTTCAAAAATTCGCAAATAATATCTCAAAGATGTAAACTCGGTTACGTGGGGACGGAAGAACTTCTCTACGGCTTGTTGCTGTTGCCGAATTGCGAAGCGTGTAAGTATCTTAATAAATTCGGAGTAAATAAAAGCAATTATTTCGCGTTATTGCAAAATACTTTTTCGAAAACGAGGGTTATTGCGGAATTTAATACTCCGAGATTCAAAAGCGCGCTTGCGGACGCGGAAAAAATATCCGAAAGGGCGGGCGTTGGCTTCGTGTCGACCGAACATCTTTTACTTGCGATTTTGAAAAAACGCGATTGCGTGGCTTCGAGTCTTATAAGGAAAATGAATATCGATTACGAAGGTTTACAAAACGCTCTCGAAGATAAGGTTTTTGCAACGGTAAAATCCGCTTCTGACGAAACACCCGGCAGAGAAAACGAAGATTCCGAAAAAAAGGAAAGCAATCCGCTTGACAAATTCGGTTACGATTTAACGGAAAAAGCGAGGCAGGGTAAACTCGACCCCGTTATCGGCAGAAGTAAAGAAATCGAGAGAATTATTCAGACTCTTTCGAGAAGAACGAAAAACAGTCCCGTTCTCATAGGCGAACCCGGCGTCGGTAAAAGCGCGGTTGTCGAAGGGCTTGCATTGGAAATCGTTGACGGGGCAGTACCTGCGACTTTAAGAGATAAAACCATATTTTCACTTGATTTATCCGGGATTCTGGCGGGTACAAAGTATCGCGGCGATTTTGAACAGAGATTCAAAGACGCTATCGATTATATAGAAAATCGCGGAGATATTATCGTTTTTATAGACGAAATCCATAATATTATGGGCGCAGGTTCTACAGGCGACGGAAGTATGGGGCTTGACGAAATGTTAAAGCCAATGCTTGCGAGAGGCGAGGTTAAAATTATCGGCGCGACGACTATAGACGAATACAGAAAATATATCGAACCCGATCCCGCAATGGAACGAAGATTTCAACCGATTACGGTAGACGCTCCGAGCGTGGAAGACGCCATCGAAATATTAAAAGGACTTCGTAACAAATTTGAAGCGCACCATAACGTTCTTATAAGCGACGAGGCGATAACAGCCGCCGTTAAATTGTCCGACAGGTATATAAGCGACAGGAATTTACCGGATAAAGCAATAGATCTTTTGGACGAAGCGGCTTCGAAAGCGAGAATTAAAGCGACGTATACTTCCCCCGCAGTGCAGGAAAAGAAACAGGAAATCGAATCGCTGTCATCGGACGAAGAGTACTACGAAAGCATAGGTAATTACAATCAGGCAGAATCGATTAAGGCGAACATCGACAGATTAAAAGCCGAAATAAGAAGGCTCGAAGACGGAGAATACGACGAACAGAGTAATACGGACGTTATTCTCGGCGAGGATGAAATAGCCGACGTCGTATCGGAGTGGACCAAAATTCCGCTGCAAAGATTGAACGAGAGCGAAAGCGCGAAACTTGCGAATTTAGAGGACGAATTAAAAGAACGCGTAATCGGTCAGGACGGCGCGATCAATGCCGTTTCAAGGGCGATAAAACGCTCGAGGGCGAACATTAAAGATCCGAACAGACCAATAGGTTCGTTTATATTCGTCGGTCCTACGGGCGTAGGTAAAACCGAACTCAGCAAGGCGCTTTCCGAAGTCGTGTTCGGCGATACGAATAGTCTCATCCGAATAGATATGAGCGAATATATGGATCAAAGTTCCGTTTCTAAACTCATCGGCGCTCCGCCGGGGTACGTAGGCTACGAAGAAACGGGAGTGCTCAGCGACAAAGTCAGAAAGAAACCGTATTCGGTCGTATTGTTTGACGAAATCGAAAAAGCCAATTCCGAAATATTCAACGTAATGTTGCAGATACTCGACGAGGGGCGTCTGACAGATAATAAAGGTAAACTTATCGATTTTAAGAATACGATAATTATACTGACTTCTAACGTAGGAGCCTCGCTTGCCAACGTCGGCTCGTTCGACGGTTACGGCAATAGCGATATGCGGGATGAAGAACTCCGTACTAATATTTACGGTGCGCTTAAACGGAAATTCAGCCCCGAATTTCTGAACAGATTAGACGATATTATAGTTTTTAAGCCGTTATCGCGCGAAGATTGCGGAAGAATAGCAGATATTTTACTCGATAAACTTAAAAACAGGATGCTCGAAAACGATATTACTTTGAAAGTGGCGGCAAGCGCGACGGATCTCGTTATAAACGAAGGGTACGACGTCAACTACGGAGCCAGACCTCTAAAAAGGGCTATCCAGCGTAAAATCGAAGACGTTTTGTCGGACGAGATAATTTCAGGCAGAATTTCTCGCGGCGATACCGTTACGATCTACGCCGAAAACGGTAAAATCGGATATGCGAAAAGCGAGGTAAAATAATGGAAATAGGTGTGTCCACGGCTTCGCTGTTTATGCGGGAATATAACGAAGACGCTTTACCGTTGCTGGATAAATCGGACGCGCGTGTAGTCGAAGTATTTTTACAGGGTTTTTCCGAATATAAGAAAGAATTCGGCGAACTTCTTAAAAGCAGGTTGGGAAATCTTAAAGTACATTCCGTACACGCCCTTACGCTTACTTACGAAACGGAATTATTTACGATAAACGAGCGGGCTTTCACCGATGTAAAAGAGATATTTCAGAGCGTGTTGACAACCGCTAAATTACTCGGGGCGACTTGTTACACGATGCACGGCAGGGCGAGAATAAAAAAATCCGTCAACTACGACGATTTCGTAAAAATCGGCAAAAGATTAGATAAACTCTGCGATATTGCCGAAAATTACGACGTAAATATATGTCTTGAAACGGTTGAGTGGGCGCTTTATAACGCTCCGGGATATTTCAAAAAAGTAAAGGAGTACGCTCCGCGACTGAAAGGTACGCTTGATATTAAGCAATGCCGTTTAAGCGGATTCGATTATCGGGATTGTATTGCCGATATGGGCGAAAATATAAAAACGGTTCATCTTTCCGACGTTGACGAAAACGGTAAAATCAAATTGCCGGGGAAAGGAAATTTCGATTTTGAAACTCTTTTCAGGCGGCTTAAAGACAGCGGGTCGGATCCGAACGCTTTAATCGAAGTGTATAAAGACGACTACGACGACATCGGCGAAATCAAAAACAGTCTTGACTATTTAAGAGAAATTCAATATAAAATCAAATAAGGAGTATTTTATGTCTAAAAGGTATCAGAACAAAGATTGGAAAAACTCGATGAAACTTCGGCTCGATTACAATAATATGACCGAAGAATTCGTTGGCAAAGACGGAATTACAAGTCAGGAATTAAAGTCGATAAAATACGAAGCGATAAGCGCTTTGAATAAGGTACAAGCCTCGAAAGGAAAGGGCTGGCTCGGCTGGACGGATCTTCCGTACAATCAGAAAGAAATCGTCGCAGATATAAACGCTACGGCAAAAACGATAAGAAAAACGGTTAAAAATTTCGTCGTGTTGGGCATTGGCGGAAGCGCGCTCGGTCCCATAGCGGTATTTCAGGCTCTTTGTCATTTACACTATAACGATTTGCCTAATAAATGTAGAAAAGGTCCTAAATTTTACGTTGAAGACAACGTCGATCCGGAAAGAATGAAGGCTTTGTTAGACGTTATAAACGTAGAAGAAACCGTTTTCAACGTTATAACGAAAAGCGGAGCGACGTCCGAAACAATGACGCAGTATCTGATAATATACGGCATTCTGAAAAAACGACTCGGCGATAAAGCGAAAGACCATATAATCGCTACGACTTCCGAAAATACGGGCAATCTTATAAAACTCGCTCGCAGCGAAGGTTTCAAGACTTTTTATATACCCGACGGGGTAGGCGGAAGATTTTCCGAACTTTGCCCGGTAGGTCTGCTTCCCGCCGCCGTTCTCGGTATAGATATCGGCGAAATGCTTGCAGGCGCGGCTTATATCGACAGAATCTGCTCGACTGATAAATTCCATAAAAATCCCGCGCTTATAAACGCCGCTCTTCAGATTCTCGCTATGAGAAAGGGTAAAAACATATCCGTAATGATGCCGTACAGCGACGGACTTAAATATTTTGCCGACTGGTATTGCCAGATATGGGCTGAATCGCTCGGTAAAGAAGTTGATTTAAGCGGAAACGTCGTAAACGCGGGGCAAACCCCTGTAAAATCGCTCGGCGTAACAGATCAGCATAGTCAGGTACAACTTTATACGGAAGGTCCTTACGATAAAGTCGTAACTTTTCTTGCCGTAGACAAATATCGCGCCGAAATAGTTATAAGCGAAGGTTGCGCGGATATACCCGACGTTCATTTCCTTTGCGGCCACACGATGAACGAACTTATTTCTGCAGAACGTTCGGCTACCGAATACGCATTGACCGTAAAGGGCAGAATGAATCATACGATTTATCTTCCCGAAATAAATCCTTTCACGATAGGCGAACTAATCTATTATTTCGAACTTGAAACTGCTTTTGCGGGTGAAATGCTCAACGTAAACACGTACAATCAACCGGGCGTAGAAAACGGCAAAAACGCGACCTACGCGCTTCTCGGCAGAAAGGGCTACGAAAGCAAACGAGCAGAACTTAAAAACGCGCCCAAAAAGAAAGAAGAATATATTTGCTGATATTTTGAGTTAAACGAAATGAAAAACGAACTTGCCGATTACCTTTTTCACCAGGGTACGAATTACAAGACATACGAATATCTCGGTTCGCATATTTGCGATTGCGACGGTAAAAAGGGCGTAATTTTCCGCGTATGGGCTCCGTCAGCCGAAAAAGTCGCTCTGGTCGGCGACTTTAACGACTGGAACGAGTCGTCTACTCCTATGCAAAAAGTAGGCGACGGCGTATGGGGCGTATTCATCGAAGGGTTAAAACAATTCGACGCGTATAAATTCGCGATAACCGCAAACGGAAAGACTTTTCTTAAAGCCGACCCTTACGCCTACCACGCCGAAACGGCGCCGGCAACCGCTTCGAAAGTTTACGCTCTCGACGGTTACGAATGGAAAGACGCCGATTTTATCGCGGGCAGAGATAAATGCGGTTATCACCATAAACCGCTCAATATCTACGAGGTTAATTTACTTTCGTTTAAGAGAAAACCGGACGGCAGTTATTACTCTTACAGAGAGTTGGCTTCCGTACTCGTAGATTACGTAAAGTATATGGGGTATAACTGTGTCGAGATGATGCCCGTTACCGAATTCCCTTACGACGGATCGTGGGGGTATCAGGTTACCGGATATTTTGCGGTTACATCGCGACTCGGCACGCCGAAAGATTTTATGTATCTGGTAGACGCGTTTCACAGAAAAGGTATTTCGGTTATTCTCGACTGGGTGCCTGCTCATTTCCCGAAAGACGAATTCGGTTTATACGAGTTTGACGGTTCGTTGCTCTACGAAAATCACGGTTGGGACAGAATGGAGCATAAAGGTTGGGGAACGCGGATTTTCGATCTGGGCAGAACGGAAGTTCAATCTTTTTTGGTGTCGAGCGCATGCTTTTTTTTCGAAAAATATCATATCGACGGTATAAGGGTAGACGCCGTGGCTTCTATGCTCTATCTCGATTACGATAAAAAACCGGGCGAATGGATTCCGAACGAATACGGCGATAATAAAAATCTGGAAGCAATTGCTTTCATAAAAAAACTGAATTCCGTCGTACACGAAACGTTCCCTTACGCTCTTATGATTGCCGAAGAGTCTACGGCTTTTCCGAAAGTTACCGAAACCGTTGAAAACGGAGGATTAGGCTTCGACTATAAATGGAATATGGGGTGGATGAACGATACTCTGTCGTATATTCAGACAGATCCTTTATTCAGAAAGTACGATCATAATAAACTCACGTTCTCGCTTACGTACGCATTTTCGGAACATTTCGTTTTGCCGGTTTCTCACGACGAAGTCGTACACGGTAAGAAATCTCTTCTCGACAAGCAATTCGGCGGTTATGACGATAAGTTTGCAGGCGTAAGGGCGTTTATGGGATTTATGATGTCTCATCCCGGGAAAAAGCTCCTGTTTATGGGCTGCGAATACGGGCAGTTCAAGGAATGGGACTATGAGGGCAGCGTGGAGTGGTTTTTGCTTGACTACGAAAAGCATGCCCGCTATCAGCTTTATATAGCGGAGCTTAACAGGCTGTACCTGTCAACTCCCGCGCTGTGGGAGCAGGACGGCGGCTGGGAAGGCTTTTCCTGGATCGACGCTGACAACCGGGACGAAAGTGTTATTTCCTACCGCAGATTTGACAAGAGCGGCAACGAGCTTACCGTGGTGCTGAACTTTACCCCCGTTGAGCGAAAAGGTTTCAGAGTGGGAGTTCTGAAGGCGGGAAGCTACAGGGAAATTTTGTCCTCGGACAGCCTGCGCTTTGGTGGCGGAGGCATTGAAAACGGGGAGCTTGTAAGCGAGAGCGTGCCGTCAAACGGACTTGACAATTCACTTTCCGTTGACCTTCCTCCTTTGGGAGCGCTTATAATAAAGCTTGAAAAGGAAAAGAAAGAGCCTGCAGTCAAAAAGCGCGGCGGAGCAAAAAATAAAGTAAAAAGTAAAGAAAAAAGCAGAGGAAAAAGCAGCAGCAAATAAAATATATTTGGATTGTAACGGCAAAGATAAATCGGCAAAGGCAAATATCCGGGCAAATACGAAACTGACAGATACACTCTGAGGAGGGATTTGACATGTTCAAAAAGAAAGAATGCGTGGCTATGCTGCTTGCGGGAGGGCAGGGCAGCCGCCTGTACGCGCTGACCCAGAAGCTCGCCAAGCCGGCAGTTCCGTTTGGCGGAAAGTATCGTATCATCGACTTCCCGCTGTC
>USOJ01000016.1 GCA_900556195.1 uncultured Eubacteriales bacterium | reverse complement strand
TTTTGTCGCTTCGCGACATTTTCCCCGTTTCATCGGGGACATTTACCCCGCAATAGAAGGTGGAGCGGCTGTATCGGCGCACACGACCGTATTATTTTTTGCCGTTGAGAGCGGCCGCTATAAGCCCTTTGAAAAGCGGATGCGCTTTATCGGGGCGGGATTTGAATTCGGGGTGGAACTGGCAACCTATATAGTACGGCAAAGACGTAACTTCTACCGTTTCTACGAGTCTGCCGTCTGGCGAAGTCCCCGACAGGGTAAGCCCCGCGTTTTCGAGTTTTTCTCTGTAATCGTTATTGAATTCGTATCTGTGGCGGTGGCGTTCGGATATATCGCCTTCGCCGTACGCTCCGGCAATTTTTGTACCCGCTTTTAAGCGGCACGAATACGCGCCGAGCCTCATGGTGCCGCCCTTTCTGCTTACGTTTATCTGGTCGGGCATAAGGTCGATAACCTTATTTTCACCCTTTTCGTCGAACTCGCCCGAAGTGGCGTTTTTAAGCCCGGCGACGTTTCTCGCGTACTCTATTACCATCATCTGCATACCGAGGCAGATACCCAGACACGGAACGCCGTTTACCCTTGCGTAACGGCAGGTTTCTATCATACCTTCGGTCGCCCTGTCGCCGAACCCGCCGGGAATAATGATTCCGTCGACGTTTTCGAATACGCTCTTTTCGGTTTCTGGCGTAATTTTCCCGCTGTCTACCCATTCGATTTTTACGTTTACGCCGAGCGCGAAACCGCCCGCTTTTAACGCTTCGACCACCGAAAGGTATGCGTCGTGCAGATGAACGTATTTGCCGACGAGCGCGATTCTGACTTCTTTTTTAGCGTTCTTTACCGAGTAAATGAATTTGCGCCAATCCGCAAGATGCGCTCTGCCCTTTAATTGTAACGCTTTGCAGACCGCTTTGTCAAGTCCGTTGGCGTGCAGAGCGAGCGGAGTTTCGTATAAGCAGTCCATAGTAACGTCCGAAACGACGTTTTCGGGCGGGACGTTACAAAACAGAGCGATTTTCGCTCTTATATCTTCGCCGACTTCGCCGTCCGAACGAACGACTATCACGTCGGGCTGTATGCCTATGCCCCTTAACTCGGCGACGCTGTGTTGCGTGGGTTTCGATTTGTATTCGTCCGAACCCGAAATGTAAGGCACGAGACACACGTGAATGAACACGCAGTTTTTTCTGCCGACGTCGTTTGCGAACTGTCTTATCGCTTCTAAAAAGTGTTGAGATTCGATATCGCCCGTCGTACCGCCGATTTCGGTAATAACTACGTCGGCCTGCGTAACCTCGGCGTTTTTACGGATAAATCTCTTGGTTTCGTCGGTAACGTGCGGAATTATCTGAACGGTTTTACCGAGATATTCACCTCTGCGCTCTTTTTCGATTACCGAATAAAAAACTTTACCCGAAGTAAGGTTTGAAAACTTATTTAAGTTTACCCCCGTGAAACGCTCGTAGTGGCCGAGGTCGAGATCGGTTTCCGCACCGTCTTCGGTAACGAACACTTCGCCGTGTTCGAGCGGATTCATCGTTCCCGGATCTACGTTCATATAGGGGTCTAATTTTTGCACGGCTATCGAATAGCCGCGCTGTCGAAGCAGTCTTCCGAGCGACGCCGCGACTATGCCTTTGCCGAGTCCCGAAACGACTCCGCCCGTTACGAACACGTATTTAGTATTTTTCATAGTAAAACTCCCTTGTAAAATGGCAATTCGGACGAGTTTTCGGGTTAAAAAAAACGAAAAGGGCGTTTTTTTTTAAGGACTTTTTATCGCCCTTAAAAAATAACGCCCGAAGACTATTCCAAAAACGAGAATTATATTACACTAAACGGCGGGTCGTTGTCAAGCGTTTCGAAAAAGATTTTTCGAAAAATTTTATCGCCGAATCGGAAGTCATAACCACCCGTTAAAAACACATAAACCCGTCATTGCAAGAGAGCAACGCGACCCTGCCTAAGGTTGCTTCACTTCGTTCGCAATGACTATTCTCTTACAAAACGGGAATACAAGCCAATTTTTCTGCAAGGAGTTTTGCGATTCTTTCGTGTCCTTTTTCGTTCGGATGAAGCCTGTCCGTTTTATCGTTCGCGAAATACTTTCCGTATTCGTCGATAAGCGGAAACAACCCGCTCTCGCGGTAAAGGTCTATAAGGTTGAGCGACCAGATATCGGCGGCTTTTCTTATCGCTTCGACGTAACTTTCCAAAAACAATCCGCTGCCGTTAGCGTACAATTCGTTATATTGTATATTGTCTTTTGCAAAACAGGCGTAGGCTCTGTGAAGCGGAGTCATTACGATAATTTGCTTATCGGCGTATTTCGTTTTCAGAAACGAAAACACTTTGTTAAGTCTTCCGCAAAAAGTCTCGTCCGAATATATAAAATCGCGTTTTTTGCGTTTTTCCGTCGTAGTCGGATTGCCGGTTTCGTCGCGGTAAAGAACCACGTCGTCGAGCGTTTCGGTGAAAAACTCGCCTATCGGAACGCCGCCGTTAAAGTCGTTGGTCCCGGCGAAAACGACGACGCAATCGGCGTCGGGAACTTCTCCCGTCGCCTTTTCCGCTTCGTTATAAACGGTTGCGTACTGCGCCCCGTCGATTCCGAAGCCGTAAGGGATAATGCCCAGGTCGTCTTTGAGATAATCGAAGTAGCGTTTGGTCGTTCCCGCCCCGAAAGTTATAGAATCGCCCAAAAAGACGAATTTTTTATTCTGCCATTTATTCATATCGTTTTTATCCTTTTCCGCCCGCTACGCCGTTTGGGGAGTACGGACGGCTATACAATCGCTCCGTCGTTTAACGACGGAATTGCCACGGTCGCCACGCCCCTTGCAAAGACGGTCTTGTCGTCATAAGCAGAACCTGCGGAGTTTAGTTTTTAACTTACTTCGTGCCGAAAATACGGTCGCCCGCGTCGCCTAAGCCGGGTAAAATATAACCGTTCTCGTTTAAGCATCTGTCGAGCGTAGAAACGTAAATTTCCACGTCGGGGTGCTTTTCGGCAACCTTTTCTACGCCCTCGGGCGCGCCGATAATCGCCAAAAACTTAATCTTCTTGCAACCGCGTTTTTTAAGTTGAGTTATAGCGTCGCACGCGCTGCCGCCCGTCGCGAGCATGGGGTCTACGAGCATAACGACTTTTTCGTCGATATGCGCGGGGAGTTTACAATAGTATTCCTGCGGTTCGAGCGTTTCTTCGTTGCGGTACATACCTATATGCCCTACTTTCGCCGCGGGGAAAAGGGTAAGTATTCCGTTTACCATTCCTAAGCCCGCCCTTAAAATGGGAACGATCGCTATCGAATTTTCTTTAACTACGGTCTGTTCTACCGATTCGAGCGGAGTTTCGACTACGATTTTTTTAGTGGGAACGTCTTTGAACGCTTCGTAAGCCATAAGCGTGGCGATTTCTTCGATTACTTCGCGGAATTGTTTAGTAGTGGTCGCTTTATCTCTGATAATCGCGACTTTATGACGGATAAGCGGGTGATCGAGAATATGAACGTTAGGATAAGTTTTCATTTTTACTCCTTTATATTGTTTGATTAAATTTTTCGTATTTGTTATAATTTTTTCGAGGTGCTTTTATGAAAAAAATCTTAGTCAGCGCGTGTTTATTCGGCAGCGATTGCCGCTACAAAGGCGACAATTGCAAAAACGAAAAATTGCTTGATTTAGGCAAAGACAACGTACTTATACCCGTCTGCCCCGAACAACTCGGCGGACTTTCCACTCCCCGCCACCCCGCGGAACGCGTGGGCGAAAAGATTATTTCGGATATAGGCGTCGACGTAACCGAAGAATACGAACGCGGAGCAAATCTCGCGGTGGAAATAGCGAAAGCAAACGCGGTTGATTATTGCGTGCTTAAAGCGAACAGTCCGTCCTGCGGGAAAGGCGTTATATACGACGGTACTTTTACGGGCGGAAAACGCGAAGGCAACGGCGTTACGGTTGACAAACTTCTCGCCGAGGGTTTTACCGTCGTTACCGAAAACGAATTATAATCCGTAACATAATCGTTGACATAACGAACGACTATACAGCCGCTCCGACCTTTAATGCGGGGTAAATGTCCCCGATGAAACGGGGAAAATGTCGCATAGCGACAAAAGGGGGGCGACCCTGCCTAAGGTTGCCACAGTCGCTTCGCTCCTTCGCAATGACAACAAAAAGTACGTCATCGCGAGCGTAGCGTGGCGATCCCGAAGATCGGAGTACGTAGGACTATACAGCCGCTCTGCTTTTAACTTACTTCGTGCCGAAAATACGATCGCCCGCGTCGCCGAAAGCGGTTACGATATAACCGTGTTCGTTTAAGGGCGCGTCTGCGTAATGCGCTACGTAAATATGCACGTCCGGGTGGGCGGTCGCAACTCTCTTCACCCCTTCCGGAGCGGCGATAAGCGACAACAACTTGATCTTTTTATATCCCCTTTCCTTTATGAAGTTAATTGCCGCCTCCGCGCTGCCGCCGGTAGCCAGAGCGGGATCTACGACTATGCAGGTGCCGTCTATGCAGTCTTTGGGAAGTTTGCAGTAGTATTCGTGCGGTTCAAGCGTTTCTTCGTCGCGGTAAAGACCTATATGACCTATTTTCGCCGTCGGGAAAAGCGCGGTCAATCCGTCTACCATTCCTAAGCCCGCCCTTAAAATGGGAACGATTGCGATAGGTTCGGTTATGACGGGCGATTTGAATCTGGAAAGCGGAGCCTGAATTTCCACGTCGGTCGTGGGCAGATCTCTGAACGCTTCGTAACCCATAAGCATTGCGATTTCGGAAACGATTTCCCTGAACTCTTTGGTGTTGGTCGTTACGTCGCAGAGATGCGTTATCTTATGCGCGATAAGCGGGTGATCGAGAAGCGTTACGTTTTTCATATAGTCTTGCATGGTTTTTACCTCTGTCTTGTTTTCCTTACGGTATTATACCATTTCGGAAAAAATTTTTCAATAGTTTATATAAAAATTCCGCCGCTTTTTTCGCGGCGGAATTTTTTCGTTTTAAGTTATACCGCTTTATTTTCTTCGGTTTCGGCTTTTTCGCCCTCGAATTTCATATCGGGGAGGTTTTCCTGTATCGCGCCGTTTTCGACTTTGTCTTTACCGCTGTGCGTGATAAGATTTACGAGTATACCTACGAGCATTGCGACCGCAAGCGAAGTAAGTTGGAAGAGCGCGCCGCCCGTAATGCTGTTCGTGCCGAAGTTAAGCACTACTCCGCCGATACCGATAACGAGTATCGCCGCCGCGGGATAGAGGTTTCTGTTATCCGAAAGGTCTACGTCTTTAAGCATTTGCAGACCGCTTACCGAGATGAAGCCGTACATCGCTATGCAAGCGCCGCCCATTACGCATTTCGGAAGCATATTGATTATCGCTACGAAGGGCGAGATAAAGGATACTGCCATACACATAATCGCAGTGGTGAGTATAGTCATGGTCGAGCCGTTTTTGGAGAGCGCGACGCAACTTATCGATTCGCCGTAAGTGGTGTTCGCGCAGCCGCCGAATATCGCGCCTACCGCCGAGCCTACGCCGTCGCCGAGAAGCGTATTGTGAAGACCGGGGTTTTCGAGAAGGTCTTTTTCTACTACGTTGGAAAGGTTTTCGTGGTCGGATATGTGTTGAGCGAGTTCGACTACCGCGATGGGAACGAAGAGCATCGCAAGGTTACCGATCATCGCGCCGTCCACTTTCGCGTATTGACCGTTGGTTCTTATCGCTTCGAGTAAGGTGAACTTGGGGTAATCGAAGAAACTCGTGAATTTAACTTCTTCGAAAAGGTCAGTCATATAACTGAACTTTACGATTTTCATTTCTTCGACTCCGCAACCGTAGTAGCCGATAGCCGTAAGGAGTATTGCGAGAACGAAGCCCGATCCGATACCGATTATGAACGGAATGAGTTTCGCCATGCCCTTGCCTTTGACCGAAGCGAGTACGATTATAGCGAAGGTGAACAAACCTATAAGTATATACCAAAGGCTGTAATTATCCGCCATATTCGGCGTAACTTTGCCGTTAAGATCCGTTATCGTGCCGATAACGTGTTGTCCGCCGTTGGACATCATCCAGCCCGCAGCCGTTCCCGAAAGGGAAAGACCGATTATCGCGAGTACGGGTCCGATAATTACGTGGGGAAGAAGTTTCTTTATCCAGCCCGCGCCTACGAGTTTAATGATTATCGCGATTACGACGTACACGAGTCCGGCGAACGCCACGCCGATAATCAGACCCCAGTAACCGTAGTTCTGGGTTGCCGCCGCGCAGAGCGCGCCGAGAAAGGTGAACGAAGAGCCGAGGAAGACGGGGCTTTTGAATCTCGTAAACAATAAGTATACGATAGTTCCCGCGCCCGCTCCGAAGAACGCCGCCGCCGGGTCGCATTCCAATCCGGTGTTGGACTGAATTACCATCGGAACGAGTAAGGTCGCCGCCATGATGGCGATCATCTGCTGGAAAGCGAACACGAGGTTCTTGCCGAACTTAGGTCTGTCTTTGATGCCGTAAGTAAGTTGCATGGTTACTACTCCTAAAAATTTTTTCTTTTGAAAAATCTTCTCGGTTCGCTTCGCTATCGCATAAAAAAACGCCTCACCTTATTTGGGCAAGACGTGCTTTTTGCATAAGTTAAATTCGCCGATCTTGCCGATATCTCTGTATCGCCTTAAAGATTTATCGTACGTATAATACCACACAGAAAATCTTATGTCAACGAATTTACGCTATGTGTTTAATTTTTCACAATTATAATTGGTTTTGCGTTCGTTCACCCTTTCGGAAACTCATCCGTCAATTTCGCTACGCTCATTGCCACCTTCTCTGCAAAGAGAAGGCAAGGAAAAGTACGTCATTGCGTCAATGCCGGGCGGGGTTATTCAACGTCGCCGTAGCCGTCGGGGTTCTTCGTCTGCCAGTTGAGAGCGTCGCGACACATGTCGTCGAGCGTCTTTTCGGCTTTGAACCCGATTAACTTTTCGGCTTTGCCCGGGTCTGCGTAACATTCGGGAATATCCCCCGCGCGGCGCGGGTCTATAACGTAAGGTATTTCTTTACCCGCCGCTTTCGAGAACGACCTGATCATTTCGAGTACGCTGTAACCCTTGCCCGTTCCGAGGTTTACTATATAAAGCCCCGAACCTTCGAGCAACTTTTTAACCGCAAGAACGTGTCCCCTTGCGAGATCGACCACGTGAATGTAATCTCTTACGCCCGTTCCGTCGGGAGTGGGATAGTCGTTGCCGAAAACGTGCACTTCTTTGAGTTTGCCCACCGCCACTTTCGTGATATACGGGCAGAGATTGTTCGGTATTCCGTTGGGATCTTCGCCGATAAGCCCCGACGGGTGAGCCCCGATAGGATTAAAGTAACGAAGAATCGCTATGTTAAACTCCTTGTCGGCTTTGGCGAGATCTTTCAATATATATTCTATAAAGAGTTTGGTCGAGCCGTAGGGGTTGGTCGTCGAAAGCGGAAAATCTTCCGTAATAGGCACCGTATGCGGATTGCCGTAAACCGTCGCGGACGACGAGAATACGAGATTTTTGCAGTTGAATTCTCTCATTACGTCAATCAGCGCAAGCATTCCGTAGATATTGTTTTCGTAATATTCTATGGGTTTCGCGACCGATTCGCCTACCGCTTTATAACCCGCAAAGTTGATAACCGCGTCAATCTCGTTTTCGGTAAATACTTTGCGCATCGCGTCTTTATCGCAGACGTCGTACTTATAAAACTTTATTTTTTTGCCGACGATTTTTTCAACCCTTTTAACCGCTTCGAGTTTGCTGTTGTAGAGATTGTCTACGACCACAACGTCGTAACCTGCGTTTATAAGTTCGATCGTCGTATGGCTGCCGATGTAACCGGCTCCGCCCGTAACCAGAATAGTCTTCATATTTTTTTCGCCTTCTTTATTTCAATATTATATTTATATGCGTTTTCTTACCCTTGTGGAGTACGAAACTGCCTTTTTGCTTCAATTCTTCGGGAATATCGAGATTACCCGCGGTAAGTTTGATTTCGTCGAGCGTAACCCCGCCGCCCTCGATAAGTCTTCTCGCCTCGCCCTTCGATTTGGCGATACCCGCCGCCACCATTACGTCGGGAACGCTCGTCGCGCCTAAAATTTCGACCGTGGGCATATCTTCCGTGTTTCCGCCGAAAGCCGCCTTAGCCTGCTTCGCCGCGAGTAAAGCCTTTTCTTCGCTGTGTACGAGTTTCGTTACTTCGTAAGCAAGCCTTTCTTTAGCCGCGTTCATTCTCTCGTCGTTGTATTTCGTGAGTTCGGCGATTTCGTCCAGATCCATAAACGTAAGCAGGCGCATACATTCGGCGACTTTGCAGTCCTCTACGTTTCTGAAATATTGATAAAAATCGTATACGGAGCATTTGTTTTCGTCAAGCCACAACGCGCCCTTCTGAGTTTTACCCATTTTCTTGCCCTCGCTGTTAAGAAGTAGCGTACAGGTAAGGCAATAAGCCGGTTTGCTCTCTTTACGGCGTATAAGATCCACGCCCGCGAGCATATTCGACCACTGATCGTCGCCGCCGAGTTCGAGTTGACAACCGTACTCGCGGTTAAGGTGCAGAAAGTCGTAACCCTGCATGAGCATATAGTTGAATTCGAAGAAAGTCAAACCCTTTTCCATGCGCTGCTTGAAGCATTTTGCGGTGAGCATTTCGTTTACCGAAAAATACACGCCTATATCCCTTAAAAAGTCGATATAGTTAAGGTCTAACAGCCAGTCCGCGTTGTTGGCGATTATCGCGCCGTTTTCGCCGTCGAAATCTATAAATCTCGACATCTGCTTTTTGAAGCAGGCGATGTTGTGGTCGATGGTTTCCCGCGTCATCATCTGACGCATATCGCTTCTGCCCGACGGATCGCCTATCATA
Source organism: uncultured Eubacteriales bacterium (assembly GCA_900556195.1). GTDB lineage: Bacteria > Bacillota > Clostridia > Christensenellales > Borkfalkiaceae > UBA10281. The sequence goes on along the minus strand of USOJ01000016.1, from coordinate 2,188 downwards.
CCGGTTCCGCCGCCGAAAAGGGCGATAGGTCTGTGTCCGCAACGCTGCATCCACGCCATTGCCATAATGGGAATATAATGCCCTATATGCAGGCTGTCCGCAGTAGGATCGAAGCCGACGTAAAACGTCAGACTTTTTTCGTCCATAAGTTTATGCAGTTCTTCGCCGTAAACGGTCTGTTTGATAAATCCCCTTTCACGGAGAATATCCATTGCGTTTTTCATAAAAACCTCTCAAAAACGTCTTTTCGTACATCGTGGGGTTACCCCGCTCGGAAATATTTTACCATTAAATTTTAATAAATGCAATCAAAAAGTTTGATATAATAATTGAAAAAACTTTTACTTTATGTTATAATACCGAAGTAAAGTCGATTCCGACTCGGAAAAAGACTCGTTTTCAACGAAACACGAAAATATTTTGGAGGCATTTTATGCAGTATTCAAACGAAGTAAACGAAATGGTCTGCGTTGCCAAAGGTCCCAAACACGGTCCCGCTCCGATTCCCGAAGAAGGAAAGTGGATAGAGGCTAAACAGATCGGCGACATCAGCGGCTTCACTCACGGCGTGGGCTGGTGCGCTCCCCAACAAGGCGCGTGCAAACTTTCGCTTAACGTTAAAAACGGCGTTATCGAAGAAGCGCTCGTCGAAACTATCGGTTGTTCGGGTATGACCCACTCCGCGGCTATGGCTTCGGAAATTCTTCCCGGCAAAACCATTCTCGAAGCGCTCAATACCGACCTCGTATGCGACGCTATCAACACCGCTATGAGAGAGTTGTTCCTGCAAATCGTCTACGGTCGTACTCAATCCGCTTATTCGGACGACGGCCTGGTAGTCGGCGCGGGACTCGAAGATCTCGGTAAAGGTCTTCGCTCGCAGGTCGGCACTATGTACGGCACGAAAGCCAAAGGCACGAGGTATCTCGAAATGGCGGAAGGCTACGTTACCCGTATGGCTCTCGACGAAGATATGCAGGTTATCGGCTACGAATTCGTTTCGCTCGGCAAAATGACGGACTTTATCAAAAAAGGTCTTACCCCGAACGAAGCGTACGAAAAAGCAAAGGGTCATTACGGCAGATTCGACAATGCTTTCAAGTACATCGACCCGCGTAAGGAATAAGGAGGTAACAGTATGTCTTTATTTGAAGGATATGAAAGAAGAATAGACAAAATCAACGCTACCCTTAAAGAATACGGGATCGGTTCCGTCGAAGAATGTAAGGAAATCTGCCTTGCAAACGGCATCGACTGCGACGATATAGTAAGAAGCACTCAACCTATCTGCTTCGAAAACGCCGTATGGGCTTACACCGTAGGCGCGGCTATCGCTATAAAGAGCGGAGCGAAAAAGGCTTATCAGGCAGCCGAAAAAATCGGCGTAGGTCTTCAATCGTTCTGTATCCCCGGTTCGGTTGCCGAAAACCGCAAAGTAGGTTTGGGACACGGCAATCTCGGCGCAATGCTCCTTTCGGAAGACACCGATTGCTTCTGCTTCCTTGCGGGCCACGAATCTTTCGCGGCTGCCGAAGGCGCAATCAAAATCGCCCTTAACGCCAACACGGTAAGAAAGAAACCTTTGAGAGTTATGCTTAACGGTCTGGGCAAAGACGCCGCTATGATCATTTCGAGAATCAACGGCTTCACTTACGTGGAAACGACTTTCGACCCCTATACCGAAAAGGTAACCGTCGTCTACGAAAAACCCTACTCCGACGGTCCGAGAGCGAAAGTTAAATGCTACGGCGCGGACAACGTTCCCGAAGGCGTAGCGATAATGAAACTCGAAAACGTTTCGGTTTCGATTACCGGTAACTCCACCAACCCGACGAGATTCCAGCACCCCGTCGCGGGAACTTACAAGAAGTGGTGCGTAGAAAACGGAAAGAAGTATTTCTCGGTCGCTTCGGGCGGCGGCACGGGCAGAACGCTTCACCCCGACAACATGGCTGCGGGTCCGTCCTCTTACGGTATGACCGATACCATGGGTCGTATGCACTCCGACGCGCAGTTTGCAGGTTCGTCTTCCGTTCCCGCGCACGTCGAAATGATGGGTCTTATCGGTATGGGTAACAACCCGATGGTCGGCGCGACCGTTGCCGTCGCCGTTGCGGTCGAAAAGGCTATGAACAAGTAATTTTATAACCGTATAAATAACGCGGGCGGCGGAGTTGAATTTTCAACT
>USOJ01000015.1 GCA_900556195.1 uncultured Eubacteriales bacterium | reverse complement strand
GAAAAATCCGACTCGAAGTTCTTTAAGAACGAATTTAAGTTTACTTTTTTTATCTAAATTCTCTTCGCTTAAAACTCTGATCGTAACGCCGAGCGATTGAGTACCCGTATTACCGCCCATATCGAGAATAAGACTTTGGAAAGAAAATAAGATAATCAACTGCGGTATAGTAATCAGCGATTGAAAAGAACCTATAACGATAGAAACTACGATTCCTAATCCGAGCAGGGCGAGCAGCCACGGGATACGCTTACGCATACTTTTGAAAAGCGGCTCGTTAAGATCTTCGGCTTCGGTCAAACCCGCGAGTTTCGCATAGTCGTCGCCGAATTCTTCGTGTACGACTTCGGTTATGTCAGATTGCGTGATAACGCCGATAAGTTCGTTGTTTGCGTTCAGTACTGGGATGGAGTCTTCTTCGTAATCTTTTAATTGTTCGATGCACTCTTCGACGGTTTCTTTCGCGTAAACGTACGGGTAAGCGGTGGTGATAATGTTGTCGAGCGGAGTTCCTTCTCTTGCTCTGATTAAATCTTTAAGATCTATCGCGCCGTAAAAAGTATTGTCGTCGTTTACCGCGTAGAGTGTAGAAATGTTATCGTTTTCGCCCGCTTCGGTAATAACCGCCCGCATCGCTTGTTTTATCGATAAGTTTTTGTTGACCGAAATGAAGTTGGTAGTCATTTTACTACCGATCATATCGTCGTCGTAAGAATCAATCAACTTGATGTCTTCGACGGAGTCTTTTTCCATCAACTTGATAATTTCTTCTTTCTTGTCGTCTTCGAGTTCTTCGAGAACGTCAACCGCGTCGTCGGCGTCCATGTTTTCGATTATGTCCGCCGCCTTTTCACTCGGTAATTCTTCGATATATTCTTCTACGTCGTCAAGGTACGGAAAAATCTCGGACATCTTTTCGGTGCCGAGCAGTCGATACAACTTCGCTCTTTCTTCCTGCGATAATTCGGGAAGAATCGACGCAATATCGTTTTCGTGATAATCGCTTAAATCTTCGCGCAATCGTTCCGGAGGTTCGTCGCTCTTTATTAGTTTTAACAGTTCTTCTTCGTAATCTCGTTTTTCGGGAACTTCGCTTATATTTTCTTCCTGATCGAGAATTTCTTTTTCGTCCACGGCTAAACCTCCTTTCGATTTGATATTAACGAATCAATTGTACCACAAAAAAGATAATCAGGCAACAAAAAACGGTTAAAAAAGACTTTGCTTTTATTAAAAGATATGCTACAATTATATTGAAATGATAAAAAGATTGTTTGGTAAAACCGCAGACGGCAAAGACGTTTACTCATACGTATTGTATAACGGAAAAATCGCGCTTACGGTGCTGAGCCTCGGTGCGACCGTGCAAAGCGTTAAATACGATGGCAGGGATATAGTCCTCGGCTACGATACCGTCGCCGAATACGAAAAAAACGACGGTTATCTCGGCGCAGTAATAGGCAGGTACGCAAACCGTATAAGCGGCGCTTCGTTCAAAATAGGTAAAAAGAAGTATAATCTTTCGGCTAACGAAGGACAGAATTCTCTTCACGGCGGAAATTTCGGTTTCGACAAGGTTTTGTGGCAAGAAGACGAATCAGCCGAAAATTCGATTACTCTTAAATACTTTTCGCCGGACGGCGAAGAAGGGTATCCGTCGGGGTTGATAGTTACGGTAAAGTATTATATTGACGATTGCTTGTTCGGGGTAAGATATACCGCCGTTTCAAACGGCGATACGCCGGTAAATCTGACGAATCATACCTATTTCAACCTGTACGAAGAAGGAACGATCGGCGACCAGTTTTTAACTTTATATGCAGATAAATATACTCCCGTAGGTAAAAGTCTGCTTCCGATAGGTTCTGTGTTGCCCGTTAAAGGCACGCCGATGGATTTTACTCTCGTAAAACGGATAGGCAGGGATATCGATTCCGACGACGAACAGATGGTCATAGGCGACGGTTACGATCATAATTTCATTATAAACGGCAACGGTTTTCGTAAATTCGTCGAGGTCAGTTCGCCTAAGGCGGGAATAAAAATGACGGGGTACACCGATAACGACTGCGTTCAGTTTTATACGGGCAATAAACTGACCACGAGAAAAGGGAAAAAAGACAATCTGATTGCAAGGCGCGGCGGGTATTGTTTTGAAACGCAAGGTTATCCGAACGCAGTAAATCAACCTAATTTTCCGAGCCCCATACTGAAAAAAGGAGAAGTTTATCGGACGGTTACCGAGTTCAGACTTGAAAAATATTAAAATGCAGGGTTGCATATAACGGCAACCCTGCATTTTTTAATTTTTTCGTTAATTGTCGCTTCCGAGAACGAGTTTTCCTTGCGTTAATATCGGCGAAATGATAAGCCAGATCGCCGATAAAGCCACCAACGAATAGACGACTATAGAGCCTATCGTTCTCGCGCCCATAAATATCCAACCTACGAGATTAAATCCGCTGAAAGCGAATATTCCCCAATTGAGAGCGCCTACGAGAACGAGTATATAGGCAATTATGTTTGCAATCTTCATCAGGTATCCTCCTTTAGCCACGAGTTCAAAGGCAATCACATGCGGCTACCTATATTTTGTTCGCTTTATGTTTATTTATGCTTTTGCAAACCACGAAATTTCTTCTTCGGTCAGATAACGCCAGGCGCCTTCGGGTAAATCGCCGATTTCGAGTTTTCCGAAGCCGATTCTTTCGAGTTTCGTTATCTTATTGCTTCTCGCGCCGAAAAGCCGCTTGATTTCGTGGTATTTGCCTTCGGTAAGGTAAATATAGCCTTCGGTTTCGCTTATGCGTTCGATTTTACACGGTTTGGTGGAGTAGCCGTCTTTTAAGGTTATACCGCTTTCGATTGCCGTAACGTCGGCATCCGAGTAAGCGTCTGCCGTTTCGAACGAATATTTTTTTTCGACGTGCTTTTTAGGTGATAAAGCGTTATGCGCGGAAATTCCGTCGTTGGTTAAAACGACTAACCCCGTAGTGTCTTTGTCGAGCCTTCCGCAGGGGAATAAATCGAATTTTAATAAGTCTTCGGGCAATAAGTCGAGTACGGTTTTCTGATCTCTGTCTTCCGTCGCGCTTACTACGCCACGAGGTTTATTCATCATAATATAAACGAAACGTCTGTAAATGATTTTATTCTCGTTATAACGAATTTCGTCTTTGTCGGGGTCGACTTTGTAGTCGGCTTTTTTTATCGTTTCTCCGTTTACGGTTACTTTGCCGAGTTTAAGTTGTTTTTGTACCTGACTTCGGGTCAGGGTTCCCGTTTGCGAGAAAAATTTATCTAATCTCATATTATCTGAAAAGGTTTACGATCGTAGCGGAAACTATTTTACTCATGACTTCGTAGTCGATGTAATCGTGATTGTCGAAAACGTATTCGTGAGCGAAAGATTGAACAAGATTCATAGCAAGGTGTACTTTTTCGTTCGGATGGTCGCAAACGATTCCGACGCTCGCTAAAAGTCCGGTTATTTTTTGAGATATATGATTTTCCAGCGAAATAAATGCCGAATTTACCGCTTCGTCCGTCGGCGCGAGGGAGTGCAGGGTATTGTGAAGTCTGGCGTTTTTTTCGTGAGCGTTTATAGTCGCTTCGATAATTTCGGGAACAACCTTGTCGAGGTCGTCCTTGCTTTTCAGATCCTTCATAACGTCCATAAGAGGTTTTGAAACTCTTTCGATATAAATTTTAAGAACGCAAATCAATATGTCGCGTTTATCTTTGAAATATCCGTAGACTATACCTGTCGAAACGCCTGCTCTTTTTGCTATTTCCTGCGTGTTGGTGCCGTAGTAACCGATTTCCGAAAACAATTCGTAACCGGCTTCTATTATTCTGTTCTTTTTTTCGATAGACCGTTCTTGTTGCGGTTCCCTTATCTGAGTACTCATATTACGAATATTATATCACGTCTTAAAATAAAAAGCAACAAAAAAATTTTTAAGAATATGAAACAACATTCATATTTTGCTTGACCACTATAACGGTCGGGGGTATAATAAATGCGAAAATGAAATAAGTTTCATATTTCACACGAAAGGAGGCATAAAATGCCGATAGTAATTGCGCCGACCAACACCGAATTGAGAATAGTTCGCGTTGCGGCAGACGAAAAGTTAAAAAAACATCTCGAAAGTTTAGGGATAACCGTAAACGGAAGTATTACGGTGTTGAGTTCCGAAGGCGGTTCGGTCGTCGTTAAGATAAAGGATGGGCGTATTGCTCTCGATTCAGACTTGTCTTCGAAGATTTTCGTGGCTTGAAGTTGTAAAAATTAAAGGAGATACATATATGGAAAAGACACTCGATTTGTTTTCCGTAGGCGAGGACGGGGTAGTTAAATCCGTCGTCGGCGAAGGTAAAATCAAAAGGCGTTTATTCGATATGGGCATCACTCCGGGCGCTGAAATACATATGCGTAAAAAAGCGCCGCTCGGCGATCCTATCGAAGTAACGTTACGCGGTTACGAATTAACACTTCGTAAAACCGAAGCGGTTTGCGTGAAGATGGAGGTTAAAGGATAATGAAAAGATTTGCGTTAGCCGGTAACCCGAACTGCGGTAAAACTACGTTATTCAACAGTTTGACGGGTTCGACCGCCCACGTCGGTAACTGGCCCGGCGTTACGGTAGATAAGCGCGACGGCGTATATAAAAAATGCGCCGAACCGATTGCGATAGTAGACCTTCCCGGTATATATTCGCTTTCGCCTTATACGCCCGAAGAAGTCATAGCGAGAAACTACGTTCTCGACGAAAAACCCGATTGCGTAATAAATATCGTTGATGCTACAAACCTTGAGCGTAACCTTTATCTCACTACGCAACTTCTCGAAATCGACGTTCCTAAAAAAGGTTTGTTTTCATTTTTGAAGTAACGAGTCAAAAACAAAAATCCCGATTGCCAAACGGCAATCGGGATTTTTTAATACGAGTTAATGCGCTTGATTTTTATCTTTGAATATCGGGTTGGAAGTTAAGTTTATACCGAGTTTGCGATAGAATTTTTCGTCGTTGTGAGCAAGAAGCACCGTGGTGTGTACTTCGCAGTTGCGAAGTTTCGGAAGTTGATTTATCGCCTTTTTTGCGTTTTCGTCGTGTTCCGCCGAAGACGACAGAGCAATAAGCATTTCGTCGATATGGAGCCTCGGATTTTTACTTCCGAGATATTTTATTTTAAGGTCTTGAATCGGGATAATCGAATTTTTAGAAATTAAATCGACTTCTTTATCGATACCTGCAAGGTATTTAAGCGCGTTGAGGATCATGCTCGAAGAACAACCGAACAAATCGTTTGTTTTGCCGGTTATTATCGTTCCGTCGTCGAGTTCTATCGCAGCCGCGGGGCAACCGCGCTCGTCCGATAATTTATTTGCGGCAACGTAAACTCTGCGATCGTCGACGGATATGCCGTTGCCTTTCATTATCATATCAATTTTAACGGATTCCGCAGGTTCTTCGCCGTTTCTTCTTTCTCTTGCAAGCGCTTTGAAATAACGCCTGATAATCTCCTGTTTGGACGCTTCTTTACAAACTTCGTCGTCGCAAATCGCGTAGCCTGCCATGTTTACGCCCATATCCGTAGGGGATTTATACGGAGAACTGCCCATAATCTGCTCGAACATAGTATTGAGTACGGGGAAGATTTCAACGTCGCGGTTGTAATTTACCGCCTGTTTTCCGTAAGCGGCAAGGTGCCATGGGTCTATCATGTTTACGTCGTTCAAATCGGCTGTAGCCGCCTCGTATGCAAGGTTGACCATATGGTTAAGCGGCAAATTCCACACGGGGAAGGTTTCGTATTTTGCATAGCCGACTTTTTTGCCGCGTTTGTGTTCGTGGTATAATTGAGAAAGACAAGTAGCCATTTTACCCGAACCCGGACCCGGCGCGGTTATTATAACGAGATCGCGCGAAGTTTCGATGTATTCGTTTTTACCGTAGCCCTCGTCGCTTACGATAAGCGGAATATTGTTCGGGTATCCCTTTATCGCGTAGTGATGATAAACTTTTACGTTCTGTTCTTTTAAGTTTTCTTCGAAAGCCTTTGCGGAATCGTTTTCTTGCGAAAATTGAGCCAGAACGACGCTCGAAACGTATAATCCGTAACTGCGGAATACGTCTATCAGTCTTATTACGTCCTGATCGTAGGTGATGCCGAGGTCGGCTCGGACTTTATTTTTTGCTATATCGTTACTGTTGATAACGATAACTATTTCCGCTCTGTCTTTCAGTTTGCAGAGCATTTTGATTTTATTGTCGGGCTCGAAACCGGGGAGTACGCGCGACGCGTGGAAATCGTCGAATAATTTTCCGCCGAATTCGATATAAAGTTTTCCGCCGAACTCGTCGATGCGTTCGAGTATCTTTTCGGATTGTAAATTCAGGTATTTTTCGCTGTCGAAACCGATTTTTGTCATGGTGTGAAGGCTCCTTGGTAATAACTCGTTAATTATAACATTTTGTAAACGTTTTGGCAAGTCAAGCGGGAAGAAAAAATCCGATAATATTTTACTTATTATAATTGACAAAACCGAAAAAAAATAATACAATAAAATTTACTTGAAAGAGGTGCTGTCCATGAAAATAAACGAAATAGACTTATACGAATATTTCGGCGTTAAAAAACCCGAAAACGGCGTAGGCGTTATTTATTCTTATGTAAACGATAACAGCAGAGAGATCGAACTTGAAAGAAAACACCCCGCTATGCTCGTTATACCCGGCGGAGGCTATTCGATGACGAGCGACAGGGAAGCCGAGCCTGTCGCGCTTGCTTACACCGCGAAGAATTTCAATTCGTTCGTTTTACGTTATTCCTGTTCGCCCGTAAGACATCCGTACCAACTTGCCGAAGCGATTATGGCGATGAACTATATAAGGCTTAACGCAGACGAATTAAACGTCGACCCGGATATGGTTGCGGCAGTCGGATTTTCCGCCGGCGGACATCTTTGCGCAATGCTCGGTTCTATTCCCGACGACGACGGCGCAGCCGAAATCTTTAAGTCAAAAGTAAACGCTCGCCCGAACGCGATAGTTCTCGGTTATCCCGTAATTACGAGCGGTAAAAAGGCTCATCAATGGAGTTTTATGGAGTTGTGCGGTAAAGAAAACGAAGAACTTATAAAAAAGTTGGATATAACTAATCTCGTCGATAAAAATTCCGCCCCCGCATTTATATGGTCTACGAATACCGATAACGCCGTGCCGTGCAGAAACGCTTTGTTGGCTGCGCTCGCTTACGACGAGGCGGAAGTGCCGTTTTCCCTGCACGTCTGGGGCAAAGGCGAACACGGTTTATCTCTGGCAAACGCCTGCGTATACGGAAGCGAGGCGTATAAAAGGGCGATAAACGGTATGACTCAGTCCGTCAAAGAGTGGGTAGAATTATCTATCGAATGGCTTGCAGAAAACGGAGTCAGGGTTAAGATTTGATTACGTTTTATTAACGTCCGACGTTCGTCGGACGTTTTTTTATGCGAAATTTCACTAAATATCGCTTAATTTTTGCGATAATACTTTACAAAACGCCGTTTTTATAGTAATATATAAGCGTAACTTATACGGGAGAGTGTAAACCATAAAATTATGTTAGTCAGAGAATTACTCGGCGTAAGATATAAAGAAACACCTAAAGACTGCCAGATTGCGAGCCACGCGCTTATGATGAAGGGCGGTTATATGAAATACGTCGCGAACGGAATATATTCGTTGTTTGCGCCTACTAAAAGAATAACGAAAAAAATAGAGGCTATAATCAGAGAAGAAATGGACAAGATTGGCGGACAGGAAGTATTGTTCCCCGTCGTCATGCCCGCTTCTTTATGGGAAGAATCCGGCAGATATACGAGTATCGGCAGCGAAATGGCAAGATTTACCGATAGAAGCGGAAATAAACTCGTACTCGGTATGACGCACGAAGAAGCAGCCGTACAACTTGCCCGCGACACCGCGCAGTCTTATACGGATTTCCCGTTTATGATATATCAGATTCAGACCAAATTCAGAGACGAACCGAGAGCGAGGGGCGGACTTATAAGGGTAAGAGAGTTTACCATGAAAGACGCTTATTCGTTCCATACCTCACAGGAGGATTTGGAAAGTTATTACGATCGTTGTTTAGAGGCGTATAATCGGATATTCCGCCGTTGCGGCGCGAAAAATTTTATCGCGGTTAAAAGCGACAGCGGTATGATGGGCGGAAACGTTTCGCACGAATTTATGCTCCTGACGGATATAGGCGAAGATACGCTTGCGATCTGTTCGAACGCAAATTGCGATTACAAGGCAAACGTAGAAGTCGCGGAGTGTATTACGCATAATATCGACAGCGAACTCAAAACTCTGGAAAAGGTATATACTCCAAACGTAAAGACGATAGAAGGGCTTACGCGTAAACTCGGCGTCGAACAGACTAAAATGTGCAAAGCGGTCGTATATCAGATTAACGATAGCGACGAATACGTCGTCGTATTTATCAGAGGCGACCTGGAAGTAAACGAAACAAAACTCCGGATCTATCTGAAAAAAGAAGTTCATCCGGCGGTCGGTATATCCGAAGACAGCGACATTGTCGCCGGGTTTATAGGCCCCGTCGGCTTCAAAGGTAAGGCTAAAGTCGTGTACGACAAGTCGCTTTTGAATATAGACGACTTCGTTTGCGGGGCAAACGAAGCAGATTACCACTATACGGGGATGAATATCGAAAGGGACGTCGGTAAAGTCGAATACGTCGAAGTTGCCAAAGCGTATAACGGCGGAGTTTGTCCGTGTTGCGGCAAGCCGACCATTACGCTTAAAAAAGGCGTCGAAATCGGAAATATTTTCCAACTCGGTCAAAAATATACCAAGTCGATGAATATGACTTATATCGATAAAGACGGCGAAAGGAAATTCCCGATAATGGGTTGCTACGGCATAGGCGTAGGCAGACTCGCCGCGACTATATGCGAGGAACAGCACGATAAATTCGGTCCGATATGGCCGATGAGTATTGCCCCGTGGCAAGTCGAAATCTGCTGTCTGCAATCCGACGATACGGAAGTGAAAGGCGTTGCCGATAAACTTTACGACGATTTACAAAAAAGCGGAGTAGAGGTATTATACGACGACAGGGCGGTCAGACCCGGTTTTATGTTTGCCGACGCCGACTTGTTCGGAATTCCGTTAAGGGCGGTAGTGAGCAGGAAAAATTTCGACAACGCCGTGATCGAAATTTCTTACAGGGATAAATCTTTCAAAGGCGAAATACCGATTGACGACGCGGCGGTTTATCTTAAAAAAGAAGTCGAAAAACTTCTTGACGCTTACAGAAATTAACTTATTCGGAGAGTTAATATGTTGTACGACTATCTTTATACGCTGTACGGTATAAGCAGCAATTTATACGAATCCGGTTACGCCTTAAATCAAACGGGCTATACGGTTATGTTGTCTGCGATTATCGGCAGGCAGTTGTTATTCTTTCTGGCATTCTTTATATTCCGCGGAATCGCGCTGTATAAAATGGCAAAAAGAAGAGATATTAAAAACGCGTATTTTGCGTTTATTCCGTTTTTGAGTTATATGCTTATGGGTAAACTTCAAGCAAACGGGAAGTACGTTTCAAGGACGAAAAATTTCTATATCGTTGCCATGATTTGTTGCGCGGTTTATCTTGCGCTTGCGCTCGTTACGGATATATGCTTTGCGGTAAAGCCGTTAAAGGCGCTGTTTTCGGAAGGCAGACCTCTTAACGCCGACGATTTTGCAAGAAATTCTTTCCTACTTAACGCAATAGACGCGATAGGTTACCTTGCAATGACCGCTTACGCAATATTTTCGTTGTTTACTTATTCGAATTTGTTCCGTGCTTACGCACCCGATAAGGTTATGAGATATAATCTCTTTTCGCTTCTCGGATACGTGTTTTTCGGCAGTTTTTTCGTTCCTGCGTTGATTTTGTTTATAAACAGGAACGCTGCCTACGTCGATTACGACGATTACGTAAACGGAATGAGAAGAAAATATTATACGGCTTCATACGCAAACGAAAAGCCGCAATCACGTAAGAGCGATAAACAAGCGGACGATCCGTTCGCGGAGTTTTCTTCAAACAAAAGCGAAGACGATCCATTTACGGATTTCGATAACGACAAAAAGTAATTTACGATGGAAAACAATATCAGCGCAATATCGACCGCGCCGGGAATCGGCGGAGTCGCCATAATAAGAATAAGCGGTAAAAATTCGCTTGACATAGCCGAAAAAATGTTTACTCCGCTCGGTAGAACAGCCGTAAAAGATTTTGAACCGTATAAAATGTACGTCGGCAATATCGAAGGCGACGGATTTTACGATTTCGGTATGTGCGTGTATTTCAAAGCGCCGAAAAGTTATACGGGCGAAGATATGGTCGAATTTCATTGCCACGGCGGCATATCGATTTCTCGCGGAATATTGAAAAAGACGTTTGAGCTCGGCTCTGCGCCCGCAATGAAGGGCGAATTTACCCGCAGGGCATTCGTAAACGGGAAAATGAGTCTTGCTTCCGCCGAAGGTCTTATAGATATGATAAACGGCGAGAGCGTCGGCGCGGCAAAGGCGGGATATTATCTTTACAGAGAAAACTTAACCCGCAAAATCAAAGGTATGCAGGCAAAATTAACTTACGCGCTTGCATATATCGACGCGGGGATAGACTATCCCGAAGAAGGAGTTACCGAAGACAATTACGACGAAATTCTTAATACGTTAAAAAGCGTCAAAAACGAAGTTTCGGCTCTTATAGGTAAATACGGTACGGGCAGAAAGATAAAAAACGGCGTAAAAGTCGCTATCGTAGGAAGACCTAACGTAGGTAAGAGTTCTATTCTGAACAGATTACTCGATTACGATAAAGCGATAGTTTCGCCGATTGCGGGTACTACGCGCGACGCAGTAGAAGGCGACTTGGATATAAACGGCGTAAGATTTTGCTTTACCGACACAGCAGGCATTAGACAATCCGACGATACAATCGAAAGCGTTGGTATTGATAGGGCGAAACGATTTTTACGCGAAGCGGACGTGTGCCTCGTCGTATTGGACGGAACTTTCGGTTTGGCGAATGAAGACGAAGAAATATTAAAAGAAATCGGCGATAAACCGCGTGTGATAGTCGCGAATAAGTCGGATATCGCAATAAATGCTAATTTACCGTCAGATTTAACGGTGTCTGCTGAAAC
>USOJ01000014.1 GCA_900556195.1 uncultured Eubacteriales bacterium | reverse complement strand
GCGTTAAGTAACCCAACTCTTCGAGAGCCGAAAGTTCGTTTCTGATCGTAGCCGAGGACACGTTGTTCATGTGCTTTTCGGTAAGACTTTTACTCGACACGGGAACGGCGGTTTCGATATAATCGTCTACCACGTATTGGAGTATCTTCTTTTTTCTGTCCGACAGTTCCACTTTTGGCACTCCTTCGTTTGGGCTGTTAGCACTCTAACGCTTGAAGTGCTAACTCGGCTATATTATATGCCCGCCACGCAACTTTGTCAACTGTTTTTTGACGTTTTTGAAAAAAATTTTTAAGAATTTTCAAGCGGTCGGTTTTTAGTCGATCACTCCGACTTTTTATCTCCGCGATTATCTTTGCCGACCGCGATTACGCCGTTTAACGCAGAGTAAACGTCGGAAGAAAGCAATCGCTTTTCGACGAGTTTATCGCCGTCGTAAACGCAAAGCCACGCCTTGCTTTTCATGCCCGTTTTCGGGCGCACTTTTACGACGCTTTCGCCCTTTTCGAGTTCGTCGGTTTCGATTATTTCGGGCTCTTTCGGCTCGATATACTCGCTTATAAAAGATTCGAGTTTATAACTCTTTCCGTTGGGTTTGCCGTATATTCTCACCCTTACCCTGTTGCCGTCGGCGTCGGCGACTATCGTTACGGGGTATTCGCGGGCGTTGACAAATCTCAAATCGGATAATCCATCGGACACCATCGCGTCGAAAGACGGCGAAGTATACCCGACGGTAAGGCTATGATTTCTTCTCGCCGTTATTTTCATATCCGCGAGCGCGGCGCAGGCGTAGACGGTGGACGAAACCTGACATACTCCCCCGCCCACTCCGTCGGTGAACTTTCCGCCCGTTATAACCGTGGCGGACTTGAACCCCCTTGCTTCCGTCCTTTCGCCTACCGTTTCGTTGAACGAAAACTCCCTGCCGGGCAAAATCGTCTTATATCCTATATAATTACACGCGAGCGCGATATTGCTCTTTCTCGCCGCACCCGACGAATTATAATTCGTTTCGAAAGTCGATAACAATTTCATTCTCGACTTTAATGCGGTCAAAGCGATTTCGGGTTTTAAGGTCAAAGTATCGGCGTTTACTATCCGCTTGCCGTTTTGCAAAGCGAGCGTGATATCCGACTTTAATTTCTCTTTATCTATACACTTTCCGTAACTCTCTTTCGAAAAAGTAAACGGATAATCGGAGTTGACGTTTGCCGTAAAATCGGCGTTTTGCGCCCGAACGACCGTATCGGAATAAATGCCGTCGACTATTCCGTCAAGTCCCTTTATATAATAGCCGTACTCGTTTTTATCGATTTCGGGATAGTTATATTCGTATGTTTTGCCGAGCGCGTAAACGGTCAGCGCGTAATCGCATACGGGCAACGGATAGGCAAAAGCGACCGTTATTTTCATCAGCAAGGCGTTGAAAAGTATTAAAAACCCCGTCGCTGACAAAGCGACGGGGAATATTCTTTTTTTAGACTTATTCGCTTCGTACACGAAATAAGTATGATTTGTTTTAGCGTCAAATATTCAATTCGACTATCTTATTCTCTATTTTAACCTTGCCTTCGTCTTTCAATTTACGAAGTTCGCGCATCATCGCGCTTCTGTCGACGCAGATATAATCGGCGAGATCGGTTAATTTCATATCGAGTTTAGTCTTTCCGCCGCCGTTTTTACGGCACAAAAACTTAAAATAGCAAAGGAGTTTATCCCGCGTAGCGCGGTTGCCCGTTATTTCGGTTCTTTCGCCTATCGCCGCTATTTTATTGCCCATGGCGGTAATGGCGTTTACGAGAAGTTTATGTCTGTACTCGCACTCGCCGTCGCAACGCTTTATAAGGTCGTCGAAAACGAAAGTAACCGTGCGGCACTCCGTTTCGGCGACGACCGAAATATCGTCGTCCGTCCGCGTTCCGTACGAAACGGAATTTCCGAAAATACTGCCTTTCGTAAGTCTTTCGAGCAAAATACGATTGCCGTCGGCGTCGATTTTTACCACGCTCGCGACGCCGTCGCAGAGTATGGAAATTTCTTTTATTTCGGCGTCGTAACGGTATACGAACGCGCCCCGCTTGAATTTACCTTCGCGGGGTTTCATGCTTTGCCAAAGTCTGTAATATTCTTCGTCCGAAAGACCGTCGAACAGCGTACATTCGATGCGTTTCATAATCGGTTCAGTTTACGTCCTCTTCTTTTTTGGACTCGATCTGCGCGTTATCCGAATTGATTATCGGAAGGATATACGGCGGAATGTTGCAATTTGCCGTCATCGAAGCGACCGCCGCGCGGACGAACGGATACAAAGTATCCATGGTTTCGGAAGCGAGTTCGGCTTCGGTAGCGTCTTTAAGCACGTTGAAAGTGCCGAAAGCGTTTACCGAAAGGTCGAACGGAACGGGCGAAGAGATGTCTTCGTTTATTCTTACCGAAAGGTTGACGAACAAAGTGTTCTGATTTCTGCCCATTTTACATTCGATTTTCGGGTTGATGCGGAATTTCGTTCCGGGCTGAATACCCTCTTTGAACTTAAATTCTACGTTGTTTATTCTGTAAGTAATCAATGCTACGTGTTTTTCCATATTTGTATCTCCTTTTATTTTCCGAGGGCTTTCGCGGTCGGGAATATACGTTATTATTATTTATTAAGAATTTCGAACAGGTTATCTTTATAACTCGCAAGCGATTTTTCGATTATCGCTATCGCGTCTTCTCTGCCGCGCACGGTGTTGACCGCAGTGTTTTTACCTTCGAGTTGTTTATAAACCGAGAAGAAATGCTGCATTTCGTCGAAAACGTGTTTGGGAAGATCCGCTATCGTCTTATACGAATTATAGTTCGGGTCGGTAAACGGTATGGCGATTATCTTTTCGTCGTTCTTGCCGTTGTCGTTCATCGTTATAACGCCTATCGGATAGACTTTTACCAGTGAAAGCGGAAGCAGACTTTCGGAGCAGAGCACCAGAACGTCGAGCGGGTCGCCGTCGTCCGCCAAGGTGTGCGGTATAAAGCCATAGTTAGCGGGGTAATGCGTCGAAGTATACAAAATGCGGTCGAGTATCAAAAGCCCCGTCTTTTTATCGAGTTCGTACTTTTGTTTACTGCCCTTCGGAATTTCGATTACCGCGATAAATTCGTCGGGAGTTATCCGTTTAGGGTCTATGTCGTGCCAGATATTCATAAGTATTTACAACCTCTGCAAATAGCATACCATTATTAGTTGCATTTGTCAATTGTTTTCGTCTTTGAAACGCTTATACCTGCAATAAAAAAATTTTCGTTTATGTATGCAAAAAAACTTTACTTTTCGTGAAAATTAGTCTATAATGAGTAAGCCGAACGGAAAGAGGACAAAACTTATCTGGGTGTAGCGCAGTTTGGTAGCGCGCTTGAATGGGGTTCAAGAGGCCGGAAGTTCAAATCTTCTCACTCAGACCAAAAAAACAGTCGTAAGCAATTACGGCTGTTTTTATTTTGTCTTTCGGAGAAGTTTTCCTTCCGGCGGCCGGAAAGGACGCGTTTTCCCTACTTTATTTTTACCCGCCGATATTTTCGTCTTTCCCTTTTACTTACTCGGTATTATCGCGGGGCAAAACGCTATTCCGTCGCGGCTTTTTTATTTTACGGTCTTATTTATTCTCTCGTAATAGTCGCCGCTCCTTACAAATCTTTTCATCCCATAAGTAAAAACAGTCGCAAATTTTTACGACTGTTTTTATTCTTATAACTACTTACCATTTTTAACCATTATTTATTGACTTCTTGTGCCTGACACCTTTTCGATTATCATAATAATTCGATAATTTAGTGCCAATCATTTCCATAATCGATAACTGTACATTCTTGTCATAATTATATTCTGTTATTTTCCAAAACTTATCAATATATGGTGTTAAGTCTTTTATGCCCCAATATGCACATATTGTAACATAAATATCAACAATCCTTTCAAACGATATCACTTGAAAAAATTTATCTTTTTGTTTTTGTAAACGAAAAAACTTCGATTCTTCCGCGAATATTCCAGTTTCAAGTTTTACAATTGCCCCGAATGTGTAATGAGGTCCGCCAGATTCAATACCCCTAACAAAATCCAATAGTGCATGCAATATAAAATGTTCTACCTTATTAGCATACACCAACCGATCTCGCTTATTATAATCCGCAAGTATATCTAAAACTTCCACATCGCGATTGTTTATTGCATTTTGTGTTCTGACCGCAATATCATCTACTTGAAATTCGTCAATATGGTGAATATCAATCCATTCAGACCCCCTTGTTCGTGGATTTTTATCGTAATCCTTGTCTACCTCTCCATATTTATACTTTAATTTTTCACAAAGATTTTCATAGAGTTTGTATGCTTTACTTTTTACCGCCGCATACAAACCATCATATCTAGGATGATTAACATTATAATTCATCAATGTGTCAAAAAAAACACTAAAATATACGACGATAGAACGCATAGTTTCGTTAAATTCTTCTATTTTCAATGGTTCTATATTCTTAGCCAGTAAATTGTTTATAACTTCTTTTTCTATTTTACAATCAACCAAAGCGTCATGAGACTCGCCGTAAGTTATCCCGTAAATTCTAGCCAAATTATCCTTTGAAAAATCAGTTATTGATATTTCATATTTTATATCGTCAACGAAATTTTTTGCATTATAAAAGGTAAAATGATTCAACCCTTCTAAATTATGTTCTTTGAAATATATTTCCAAAAATGTTCTATCAAAATAATTACTCCCCGACCATATCATTACTATCGTATTGTCTAAATCAAATTGCTTGATTATGCCGTCAACTTCTGCTTGCGATAAATCTTCTAAATCTTTTAATTGTTCGTCTGATATACGATTTATATCTTTCGCAGCATTTGTTTTACTTTTTCTTAAAGGCAAATATCTGCTATAACTGTTGCCGTCAGATTCATAAATACCTAATTGTATAATGTCATCAATCAACGGATCAAGCCCAGTTGTTTCTATATCCAAAACAACAAACTTATTGTTATCGTATGATTGCAAACGATGACTTTTATACGTATGTTCATAATTAGTTTTTGGATTTTGCCTAACTTCGACATGAATATTGTTAATATTTAGTTTTGTGATAAGGTGTCCATAGGTACTACTCGGACCTGTCGCAAATGTGTTTTTGTTTTTGGTATCAGTACAAATTTCAACATGCTTAAATTTTGAATAAGGAAAACTGAAATGTTTTCCGTCATAATGCCAGAAAACATGTTTTCTTAGTTGAAATTTTATTATTAAATCACAAACATCTAAATAATTGCCGTTAAGTACCAATAATTTATCCGAAAAAGCACGTGGTTTAGCGTTTTCGATAACTTTAATTAACTCATCGACTGTTTTATACTTAATTTCTTGTAAATCACTTTTCCCTATTATCATTTTGTTATCACCTTACTATATTGCGATAAAAACTCCGTATCAGCCCATGGTTACGAGGACTTCGGCGGTCGGAGCGTCGGAAACGACTAAACCGTTTTCGATTTTTCCGTTTTTGACGGTAATATTCTTTACGCTGCCGCCCTTGCCCGCTTTATTGTCTATCTTTATAACGTAGTTAGTGCCGCGGAATTTACGCCTTACGGTGATTTCTTTCCATTCATTCGGAATACACGGCGAAATTTCAAGTCCGTTATAATGCGGCTTTACGCCGAAAATATATTGCATACACGCGACCACCATCCAGGCAGCCGTACCCGAAAGCCACGAAACGCCCGCCTGCCCCGCCGAAAGAGCCTGCGGTCCGCGTATGTTGGAAGCGTAAACGTAGGGTTCGGCGTTATAGAGTTCGACGCCGAATTTTTTGACGATTTCGTCAGGAATGAGTTCTTTATACATTCTGTACGCTTCTTCGGTTTCGCCGAGCATACACTCCGCGATAATCGCCCACGCGTTGGCGTGGCAGAACACTCCGCCGTTTTCGCCGATGCCCGGTTGAGCGAAAGTGAGTTCGTTTTCTTTGCTCGGATAATTGCGTTGAAGCGGCGGAGCGAGTTTAAGAAGTCCGTAACCGCAATCGAGTTTATCGACCGCGGTCTTCATCGCTATTTTGCCTTTTTCTTTGCCCGAAATACCCGACATTACCGCCCAACTCTGCGAATTTATCCATATTTCGGCGCATTTATCACCGTTTTTGCCGAGTTTCATGCCCTCGTCGGTAACAGCCCTGACGTAACGGTCTTTATCCCAGAACTCGTCGTTGAGTATTTTCGTCTGTTCTTCGATAACTTTATCGTACTTCGAATAATCTCTGCCCGTGATTTCGCAGATTTCCATCATATATCTGCAAGCAAGCACGAGCATCTGCGACACGAACACGCTTTCGCCCTCGCCCTTTTTGCAGACGTTGGAAAGCATATCGTTCCAGTCGGAGCCGAGCATAAGCGGAATTCCGTCTTTGCCCATATGTTCAAGCGTATAATCTATCGATTTTTCGAGATGTTCGAAAACCGTACCTTTGCCGCCGTCGTAATATTCGACTTCGTCGTTTAATATATCCGTTTTACCTTCTTCGCAGATAATCTGATAAACGGTGTACACCATCCAGAGGTGATTATCGCTTCTATCGCTGACGATCGGTTCTCTTTTTTCTATCGGGTAAAAATAATGATTGGTCTTTCCGCAATTATATTGCTGGGTCATTATGAGTTTGATTTTCTCTTTCGCCAGATCTATATCGCTGTGGATAACGCCTAAAACGTCCTGCGAAGCGTCCCTTACGCCAACGCCCCTGACCGTACCCGTGGCGTAATAAGATATCTCTCTGCAAACGTAGAAATTGACGAGAGCCTGCAACTTATTCCAGACGTTTATCATCCTCTGCGCGCCGTCGTCGGGGATATCTACCGAAAATACGTCGAGACGGTCCTGCCACGTTTTCTTGAGATCCGCAAAGGCTTTTTCGACGTAATTTTCGCCGCGGAGTTTATCCGTCGTTTCTTTTAAGTCTTCGTTCGGCTTCAACGCGCCGAGGAAAATATCGAGCGTATCGGCTTTATTCGCCTGAAGATCGAGTTCGAAAGACATTGAAAACATCGCTTCGCCGCCTTTCAATTCGTCGTTCGGGAGTTTTCCGTTTTCGATAGCGACGGGATTTTTAAGGTCGCGATAGTTGCCGGTAAAACTCTTTCTTACGCCGCTGTACGAAGCGGATTTTTTATTCGAGCAGAAATAGACGAAAGGCGTTTCGTCGGGACGCGCCTGCATATCCACGAAATATTCGTAGACGAGCGCGTCGTTTTCTTCGTTATACAGAATATTATTGCTGTTTTTGCAATAGCACTGCCATTGCACTTCGCGAAGATATTCCATCAAACCCATCTCGTGGCAAGCGAAAAGAGTGAGTTTTCTTTCTCTTTCCGAAAGGAGTTTTACGTCGTAACAAAGTACGTTGTCTTTGCCGATAAACGCCTTTACTTCGACTCTAAGTCCGTCTTTTTCGGCGAAAAATTTAGTGTAACCGAGTCCGTGGCGGGATTGCCACTTATCGGGTTTATTATCGCAAGGGATAATAGTGGGATTCCACACTTCGCCCGTCGATTCGTCTTTGATATAAACGAACAATCCGTTTACGTCTACGGGGAGATTATAGAAATTATATCTGCCTATACGCCAGATTTCGGGCGATTTATACCAACTTAAATTGCCGCCCGACTGCGACATCATAGTGAAGAGTTCGCCGTTGAAAAGATAGTTCATCCAGGGCGAAGGGGTATCGTGGCGGTTGAATACGACTTCTTTATTCGCGTCGTCGAAAAAATAATAATCTTGTTTAATCATGGTTAAGATTATAAATCATATTACGTTTTTTTGCAAGCGTAACACGAGAAAAAAACTACGCCGCGTAAAAATTTACGCGGCGGAAATATATCTTATTAAATTGTAATTACAATCGTCGTCCGTATTCGTTTTGCCGTTTCGGCTACGACTTCGTTTTTATTTCCGTTAGTCTGTCAGATGTGAATCGCGCCGATTGTCTGAATTATAGTTATATGCTGCATCGGAGTTCTCCTTTTATCCTACGATTTTCTAATCCTCAAAGTCAAGTATTTCACGCACATTATAATCGCACCTCCTTTGAGTGATTTTTAGTTTTTCAGTACATCGGTTTAACTCCTTTGCGTTTCCGCTTTTCCTGGCTTAATTATACCACGAAAAACGAAAAAGTCAATACCTTTCGGAGTTTTTTCACATTGTGAAATTTTTCCCGTAAGTATTGACAAACGCAAACTTTTATGTTATGATTAATAGGTCGGCGGCGAGAAGAAATTTTTCTTCCCGCCGCCGACTTTTTGTTACGATTATTTATTATCGCAATATATGCTCCGCGGAGAACCACCCTTCCGGGAGTATGCTCTCCCGTTGAAGCGGGAGAGGTGGCGTGCGTAGCGCGACGAAGAGGGGGCGACCTGCCTAGGGGGCTTCACTACGTTCAGAATGACACTTTTTTAATCTGTCATCGCGAGCGTAAGAGTGGCGATCCCCGCAATAATGGTCGGAGTGGCTGTAGTTATTCGTTATTTCTTTTCGGCGATGCGACGTTTGCAAAGTTCGATAAAATCATCTATCTTCATCTTTCCGATATCTCCCTGCGCCCTGTCGCGGACGGCGACTTCGCCCGAAGCCGCTTCCTGCTCGCCGATAACGAGCATGTAAGGAATACGCTCTAACTGCGCGTCGCGAATCTTCTTGCCGATCTTTTCGCTTCTTACGTCCTTATCGGGGCGAAGTCCCGCGTCGAACAACTTTTTATAAACTTCTTCGGCGTACGTTTCGCTCTTTTCGGATACGTTCATAACGCGCATCTGTACGGGCGAAAGCCAAAGCGGGAATTTACCTTCGTAATGCTCTATCAAAATGCCGATAAACCGCTCTATCGAGCCGAATACCACGCGGTGAATCATTATCGGTCTGTGCTTCTCGCCGTCTTCGCCGACGTATTCCGCTTCGAATCTTTGCGGAAGTTGGAAGTCGAGTTGAATAGTTCCGCACTGCCACGTTCTGCCGATAGAATCGGTAAGGTGAAAATCGATCTTCGGACCGTAAAACGCGCCGTCGCCATCGTTGACTACGTATTTGAGATGCAATTCGTCCAAAGCCTCTTTAAGCGCGTCGGTCGCCTGTTCCCAGTCTTCGTCGCTGCCCATGCTGTCTTCCGGGCGGGTGGAAAGTTCGACGTGATACTTAAAGCCGAACATAGAATATACTTCGTCGATAAGTCTTACAACGCCTTTGATTTCGGAAGTGATCTGCGAAGGCGTCATGAAGATATGAGCGTCGTCCTGCGTGAAGCATCTTACTCTCATCAATCCGTGAAGTTGACCCGATTTTTCGTGTCTGTGCACCAGACCGAGTTCGCCGATACGCAAAGGCAAATCTTTATAACTATGCGGTTCGAGTTTATAAACGAGCATACCGCCGGGACAGTTCATCGGCTTGATAGCGCAATCTTCGCCGTCGATTTTGGTGGTATACATGTTTTCTTTGTAATGATCCCAATGCCCCGAAGTTTCCCAAAGACTACGGTTAAGAATTATAGGAGTGGAAACTTCGACGTAACCCTCTCTGCGGTGAATCTGACGCCAGTAATCTATAAGAGTGTTACGGAGCGTCATTCCGTTGGGAAGGAAAAACGGGAAACCTTTGCCCTCGTTCAGAAGAGCGAAGAGTTTAAGTTCTTTGCCGAGTTTGGTATGGTCGCGCTTTTTGGCTTCTTCGAGCATGGTAAAGTACGCGTCCATATCCGCTTTTTTGATAAACGCCGTGCCGTAGATACGGGTAAGCATTTTATTTTTCTCGTTTCCGCGCCAGTACGCGCCCGCGAGTGTGGTGAGTTTGAAAGCCTTTATAAGACCGGTGCTCGGAAGGTGCGGTCCGCGGCACAAATCGGTAAAATCGCCCTGTTTATAGAAAGAAATGACAGAATCTTCGGGCAAGTCGTTGATAAGTTCGACTTTATAAGGCTCTTTGTATTTGGTCATAAGTTTTATCGCGTCTTCTCTCGGGAGTTCAAAACGCTCTATCGGAAAGTTACCCTTTATTATCTTTTTCATCTCTTCTTCTATCTTGGCAAGATCGTCCTGCGTGATAGGAGTTTTGAAATCTACGTCGTAATAAAACCCGTTTTCCACAGTCGGACCTATAGCCAGCGCGCAGGTAGGATAAATGTGCTTAATCGCCTGCGCGAGTACGTGCGCGCAGGTATGACGATAGATGTTAAGACCTTCGGGGTCTTTAAGGGTTATAATCGTAACTTCCGCGTCTTCATTTATGACGTGAGAAAGGTCTGCGAGATGACCGTTCACCTTGCCTGCAATCGCGTTGCGTTTAAGCCCTTCGCTTATCGCGCCCGCAACGCCCGCTACCGTAGTTCCTTCGGAAAGTTCAAGCACGCTTCCGTCGGTAAGTTTGATTTTCATAATATTTCCTCCGTTTGTTACCTTAATAAAAATAAAACGCCCTTGCAAAAATTGCAAGGACGAAATTTGTCATTCCGCGGTTCCACCTTAATTGCCGCTTAAAAAGCGACCGCTTTATCGCCGCTTAAAGCGGGCGAACGCTTCGCGCTCCGCAAGCGGTTTCGCATATCTGCCCGTAACCCCGGTGTCTTCCAGCCAAAGGACACCCTCTCTCGTGGTCCGTAAACAAACGCTACTTGTCTTGCTCAACGCACAGATTGTAACTTAATTATAGCCTATCGAAAAAATTTGTCAACTCTTTTTAGACCTATTTATCTATTTATCGAATTTTTCGTATTTTCGATTAACGATAAAACGAGATTTCTTACCGATCGCTCGTTTCGTGCCGACGATTCGGATTATCAGGCGCGCCGGAGATTAGTTCCGCGAGCCGCTCGTTTTCGTCGTTAAAAAAACGTTATTTTTGATTATAATACTTCAACAGACTTTTCAGCCCCCGAATTTGTTTATCCATAGCCTTTCCGTCGTCGGTTTCTTTAACGAGTATACGCTTGTCGTATTTTTTAAGCAACCTGTTTGAACTTTTCAGATCGGAATTACCTCTGAATACGCCGTCAACCGAGAACCCCGGCTCGTGGCTCACGAGATACAACCCTTCCGAATTGCTTATAAGCGTATAACCGCCTATCCCCGTTTTTAGGCTGTACGCCTTAGATAACCCTCCGTCTATCGTTATATGCCGACAATTCCCGCTTTCGGGCATTTCGCCGTCTTTTACGCGAACGGGCTTATGCCCGTTAACTATTACGGCGTACTTTCCGTTCGCCCCGAATTCGTTTAATACCTTAAGGCAGTATTCTTCCGTCTTTACGAAGTTATAATACGGATCTTCTTTTTCGCACAACGAGCCGCCGAAATATTTTTCGTAGGTACGCATTTTATCGCGGCCGAAGAGCGGCGATT
>USOJ01000013.1 GCA_900556195.1 uncultured Eubacteriales bacterium | reverse complement strand
GAATTCTCCTTCGTGTACGGTG
This sequence comes from uncultured Eubacteriales bacterium, assembly GCA_900556195.1. GTDB lineage: Bacteria > Bacillota > Clostridia > Christensenellales > Borkfalkiaceae > UBA10281. The sequence goes on along the minus strand of USOJ01000013.1, from coordinate 11,446 downwards.
AAAGATACGTTTTCAAGCGCTTTTATCTCCGTTTCCGGAGTCTGGTAGGTTAAAGATATTCTATTCAGTTTTACCGATTCTTTCATCCGTAGTAACCTCTGTTCGTTATTTCACTTTGTAAAGTTCGTCGTAAACGCCGTTTGCGTAAGCGTTTTCCGTTATTGCGCCGTATTCTACTCGTTTTTTCAGTTCTTTAGCATTTTCCATAACGGTTTGCAGATTATTGAATGCGTTTTCGTTCATGGCAAGGCGGGTAGTCCACGCGTCTATTCGCTTATAACTTCTTATCGAATCGGCAACGGATTGTTTGCTCGTTCCGGGGAACTGTTTCAAAATGCTTTCGGCGACCGTGTCTTCGTCGGTCGTTTGCAGGTATTCCATCGCTTTATAAATCGCGCGGATAAATTTTTTCACGGTTTCTTTGTTTTTGTTCACGTAACTGTTCAGCGCCGTAAAGGCGGTGTAGGGTATTTCTCCGCTCTCTTCGCCTACGCTCGCAACGATATAACCTTTGCCCGCTCTCTGATATTCGCTCGCAGTGGGTTCGAAAAGAGTCGTGTAATCTCCCGTTCCGCCTTCGAATGCGGGACCCATTAGGTTGAACGCGATATCGTGGTTTAAGTTTATATTTTGCCCGTCGAATAAGCCGTGTTTATTGACTACGTATTCAAGCGTCATCGCGGGTACTCCGCCGGTGCGCCCCGCAAGAACTTCTTTCCCTTTTAAGTTTTCCCACTTAAAATCGGGTTCGTTTTTTCTCGAAATCAAAAACGAGCCGTCCCTTTTAGTCAGTTGTCCGATAATCTTCGGGCAGTCTTTTTTACCTTCGAGATAGACGTACATCGTCGCTTCGACGCCCATAAGCCCTATATCCGCGCTTTTCGAAAGTAACGCGGTCATGGTTTTATCCGCTCCGCCGCCGTTTGTAAGTTCGATTTGCAGACCTTCGTTTTTGAAAAATCCGTTTTCGATCGCGACGTATAAAGGCGCGTAAAAGATTGAATGAGTAACTTCGTTAAGGCGTACTTTCGTCAGTCCGCCGTCGTTTTTTTTGCACGCCGAAAGCGAAAGCAGCATAACTATCGCCGCAATCAGCGCGGATATAAATTTTTTCATATAATCTCCTTGAATTTCGCCGTCGCGTTTCTTGCCGTAAAAACGGAAATTTTGCTCCGACGATTACAATAATATTATATGTTTACCGACTTTTATTTGACATTGCGAGAGTTTAGTATTATAATATTACTACTTTACGACGTTTAATAAAATACAAATTATAAAATCGGAGCAGCATACTATGGAGATGTCGAAAACATATAATCCGAAAGAGTTTGAAAAACGCGTTTACGAAGAATGGGAAAACGGCGGCTATTTCAAAGCCGAACCGAATAAAGATAAAGTTCCGTTTACCATCGTTATCCCGCCGCCAAACGTAACCGGGCAGTTGCATATCGGGCACGCCTTGGACGAGTCTATTCAGGACAGTATAATTCGTTTTAAGAGAATGCAGGGTTACGAGGCTTTATGGCTTCCCGGAACCGATCACGCGTCTATCGCGACCGAAATGAAAGTCGTAGACCTTCTGAAAAGCGAAGGACACACGAAAGAAGAAATCGGCAGAGAAAAATTCCTTGAACGCGCGTGGGAATGGAAAGAAAAGTACGGCGGCAGAATCGTCGAACAGTTGAAAAGTCTCGGCGCGTCCTGCGATTGGTCTCGTCTTGCGTTCACTATGGACGAAAAATGTTCTAAAGCCGTAAAAGAAGTTTTCGTTAATCTCTATAATAAAGGGCTTATATATCAAGGGAAGAGGATAATAAACTGGTGTCCGACTTGTAAAACCGCGCTTTCCGATGCGGAAGTCGAGTATTCCGAAGAGGCTTCAAACCTTTGGCATATCAGATATTATTTCAAAGACAGCAACGACTACGTAGTCGTTGCCACAACCAGACCCGAAACTTTGCTTGGCGACACCGCAGTCGCGGTAAACCCGAAAGATCCGAGGTATAAGGGGCTTATCGGTAAAACGCTTATTTTGCCGATCGTAAACAGAGAAATTCCGCTTATTGCGGACGAATACGTCGATATGGAATTCGGAACGGGCGCGGTTAAAATTACCCCGGCTCACGACCCGAACGATTTCGAAGTCGGTTTAAGGCATAACCTTGAAGTTATCAGAGTTATCGGCGACGACGGCAAGATGAACGATAAAGCGGGTAAGTACGCCGGCATGGGGCGTTACGAGTGCAGAAAACAAATCGTTGAAGATTTGCAGTCTCTCGGCAATATGGAAAAAATCGAGCCGCACGCGCATAACGTCGGGCATTGTTATCGCTGCCACGACACTGTCGAGCCGACCGTTTCCAAGCAGTGGTTCGTAAAGATGGAACCGCTCGCAAAGCCCGCGATTACGGCTGTCAGAAGAAAAAGTATAAAATTTACTCCTGCAAGATTTACCAAAGTTTACTACAACTGGATGGAAAACATCAAGGACTGGTGTATTTCGCGTCAACTTTGGTGGGGTCACAGAATCCCCGCGTATTATTGCGAAGATTGCGGTAAATTAGTCGTCGCCAAAGAAGAGCCGACCGTGTGCCCGCAGTGCGGATGTCGTAAATTCCGTCAGGATAACGACGTTCTCGATACGTGGTTCAGTTCGGCGTTGTGGCCGTTCTCTACGCTCGGTTATCCCGATGAAACCGAAGATCTTAAATATTTCTATCCGACCGACGTTCTGGTTACGGGTTACGATATAATTTTCTTCTGGGTCGCGAGAATGATTTTCAGTGGAATAGAGCATACGGGCAGAATTCCGTTTAAGGACGTACTCATTCACGGCATAGTGAGAGATTCTCAGGGCAGGAAAATGAGTAAATCGCTCGGTAACGGTATCGACCCGCTCGTAATTATTGACGAATACGGCGCGGACACTCTGCGTTATTGTCTTCTTAACGGTATATCGGCGGGTAACGATATTCGCTTCTCGCCAGAAAAACTCGAAGGTTGCAGGAACTTCGTAAATAAAATATGGAACGCTTCCCGTTTCGTAATAATGAATTGCGAAGGCAAGAATATTAAGACGAATATCGGCGAAGTAAAACTCAATTCTGCCGACAAGTGGATATTGTCGAGACTGAATACGGTTGTCCGCGACGTTACGTTGAATATGGAAAAATACGAAATCGGGCTTGCGTGCGCCGCTTTGCAGGATTTCGTGTGGTCGGATTTCTGCGATTGGTATATAGAGTTGTGCAAACCGGTTCTGTACGGCGAAGACGAAGAAAAGAAAACCGATTCCGCAAGCGCGTTGTGCTTCGTTCTCGGTCAGACGCTTAAACTTTTACATCCGTTTATCCCGTTCGTTACCGAAGAGATATATTCTTATTTGCCGACTGCAAAGGGTAAACTTATCCGCGCCGATTTCCCGAAATACGAACCGAAATTCGCGTTCAGAAAGGACAGAGACGCTATCGAAAGCGTAAAAGAAATCGTTAAAGCGATAAGAAATATCAAATCCGAAACGGGGGCGGCTCCGTCAACTAAAGTCGACGTGTACTTCGTAACCGAAAAGAAGAAGTTGGTTGAAAACGGTAAGATATACTTCAACAGACTGGCAAATATTAAAGACGTTAAATTCGTGTCGTCAAAAGACGAGATCGGCGAAAAAACCGTTTCGAAGATACTTGCGGGATTTGAATTATACGTTCCGCTCGGCGAACTCGTCGACTACGAAAAAGAACTTGCGAGATTAAAGTCGGAACTTGAAAAAGCCGAAAGCGAAATCGCGAGAGCGAACGGTAAACTTAATAACGCCGGCTTCGTTTCCAAAGCGCCCAAATCGTTGATTGACGGCGAAAAGGCTAAAGTCGCAAAGGTTACAGATATAAAAGAAAAAATTCTTGCCGGCATAAAAGAATTACAAAATTGATTTATTTGATAAACGAGGGAGATATCGGGAGCAAGTTTGCCTTTATCTCCCCCGTTTAGAGTATTATAAAAATTTCATTAAAGGAGCAGAATTTGAAAGAAAAGAATTCGTTAAAAGTCCGCTTTTTAGGCGGGGTAGGCGAGATAGGTAAAAATATGACCGCTCTCGAATACGGAAAAGACATAATAGTAATAGACTCGGGGCTGACGTTTCCGAGCGCAGAAATGCCCGGTATCGATCAGGTTATCCCAGATATAAATTATTTGATGCAAAACAAAGACAGAGTAAGAGGAATTTTTCTTACCCACGGGCATGAAGACCATATCGGCGCGTTGCCATACGTTCTTAAAGACCTTAACGTTCCAGTATACGGAACGAAACTTACGCTCATGCTTTGCGAGCATAAACTCAAAGAACAAAGAGTAAACGATTATATTCTCAATTGTGTAAAGCCGGGAACGGTCGTAAAAGCGGGATGCTTTGCGGTTGAATTTATTCACGTAAATCACTCGATCCCCGGCAGTTGCGCTCTTTCGATTTCGACTCCCGTCGGAGTCGTATTCCATTCGGGAGATTTTAAGATAGATTTAACGCCGATTAACGGCTCGATGATAGATATTCCGAGAATTTCGGAAATAGGCAAAAAAGGCGTAACTTTGCTGCTTTGCGAATCGACTAACGTAGAACAAGAAGGCTACACGATGAGCGAACGCGTCGTCGGCGAAACTTTGGACAGACTTTTCGTAGATAACGTCAGACGTAGAATAATAGTTGCAACTTTTGCTACGAACGTTCACAGACTTCAACAAATAGTAAATCTTGCCATAAAACATAAAAGAAAAATTGCTTTTTCCGGCAGGAGTATGCTTAACGTCGTCGACGCTGCAACGAAAGTCGGAGAAATCAATATCCCCGAAAACCTTATCGTCGATATAGAAAAAATTAAAAACGTAGCGGATAAAGATCTCGTAATCGTATCTACGGGCAGTCAGGGTGAACCGATGAGCGCGCTCACGAGAATGGCAGCCGGCGACTACAACCAGGTTCAGGTCGGAAACAACGACACTATAATTATTTCCGCTTCCCCTATCCCGGGTAACGAAAAGAGTATTTATCAGGTTATCAACAATCTTTACAAAAAAGGCGCGGAAGTCGTCTATAAATCGATAACCAAAATCCACGTTTCGGGGCATGCTTGTCAGGAAGAATTAAAGATTATCCACAATCTGCTTAATCCGAAATTCTTTATACCGGTGCACGGCGAATACAGACATCTTAAAAAGCATTGTACGCTTGCCAAACAAACGGGTATGAAAGATACGAATATGTTAATTGCCGAAATCGGAGATACTATCGAAATAACTTCCCGCAGTATGAAGCGCGGCGAAAAAACACCTTCGGGGTCGAGATATATCGACGGGCTTTCGATTGACGATACCGAAACGGTCGTAAGGGACAGAAAACGACTTGCCGAAGACGGACTTATCGTCGCTATGTGTTGCGTATCCGAAGATACTGGCGAAGTATTACAAGATCCCGATCTTATCGTAAAAGGGTCTTTGCTTACCGACGCGCAGATTCAGGAAGCGAAATATATCGTTTATAAAACGGTTACTTCGTTCGACGTAAAAACTATCGGCGACAACAGTGAAATAAAGAATACCATCAGGAAAAATCTTCGCAATTACGTTTTGAGAAAAACGAAGAAAAATCCGATGATAATCCCGGTCATAACCGAAGTATAATGAACGAATACGTTACCGATATTTTACTTGAAAACGCGAAATCAACGCTTGACGAAAAACTCAGATCGCTTCGCGACGAGTACAGAACAAACGGCGTGCCTACGCTTTTAACCGAAAGCCTTAACGAACTTATACTTTTCGTAAAACTAAAAAAGCCGAAAAGAATACTCGAACTCGGAACGGCTACGGGGTGTTCGGGGATCGCTATGTTACTTGCTTCGCCTTGTTCGACGCTTACTACGATTGAAAAATTCGAAAAGTCTGCCGAAGAGGCTAAGACGAATTTCGAAAAATTCGGCGTTTACGACAGGGTTACGCAACTCGTCGGCGACGCGTTGGAAAAAATCAACGAGGTGAGCGGCGAATACGATTTCGTTTTTCTGGATTGTAATAAATCGAAATATAAAGATTTATTGCCGATAATCAAATCTAAAATGTCCGACGGCGCGATATTGTTTGCCGATAACGTCCTATACAGAGGATATATAACGGGCGAAGTGAAAGCGCCGCACAGGCAAAACACGATAAAAAATAGCATGCGCGAGTTTTTGCGACTTATTTCGACGGATAGCGACTTTATTACCACCGTTTCCGATATCGGCGACGGGGTCAGCGTTTCATATAAAAAAGAAAAAGAGGCATAATATGAATAAACCCGAATTGCTTGCTCCCGCAGGCAATTTTTCGAAACTTAAAACCGCTGTTTATTATGGCGCGGACGCCGTATATATCGGCGGTAAGAGTTTTTCGCTTCGCGCGCTTTCGGATAATTTTACCGACGAAGAAATTGCTCGGGCGGTAGAGTACGCGCACGGTAAGAACGTTAAAGTATACGTTACCGTCAATATTTTTGCTAAAAATTCCGATTTCGATAAGGCGAAAGAGTATTTTAAGTTTTTATATTCGGTCGGCGTCGACGCGGTTTTGATTACTGATATAGGTTTAATCGATTTATGTAAAGAAGTCGCTCCGAAATTGCCGATACATTTATCTACGCAGGCTAATACCTTGAATAAATATGCGGTTAGAGCATGGAAAAATTACGGACTTGAAAGGGTTGTTCTTGCCCGTGAGTTGTCGCTTGCCGAAATTGCCGAAATACGTCAATTCGTTCCGGATATAGAACTCGAAGCGTTTGCTCACGGCGCAATGTGTATTTCTTACAGCGGAAGATGTCTTTTGTCGAATTATCTTAACGGAAGAGATTCGAACCGCGGCGAATGCGTTCAGGCTTGCAGGTGGAGTTACGAACTACGCGAGAAAAACAAAGGCGGAGAATATTATCCGATAGAAGAAGACGAACGCGGCAGTTATATTCTCAACAGTAAAGACCTGAATATGATTAGCCATATAGACGAAATGGTCGATGCAGGCGTTATTTCTCTCAAAATCGAAGGCAGAATGAAGAGCGAATATTATCTTGCAACGGTAATAAACGCGTATAGAAGAGCAATAGACGAATATTGTAAAATCGGTGATAAATACAAAGAAAATTCAATGTTTTACGACGAGTTGATTAAGACGAGTCATCGTGCTTTTACTACTGCGTATACGCTTGGCGACAACTTTGATACGGTAAATTATTCCGATTCGCAATCGATCGGTGAAAAGCAATTCATAGCCGTCGTAACGAAAGGTACTGCGGGCGGCTACACTGAAATCGTAATGCGTAACAGATTCAAAAAATCCGACGTTTTGGAAATACTTTCGCCGTCCGATAACTTCAATAAAACGTTTGTCGTAAACGAAATGTACGACGAAGACGGAAACGAAATTGTCGACGCAAAAATCGTTCAGCAGAAGATAAGAATTAAATGCGAATACGATTTACGCGAAGGGGATATTTTGCGTAAATAGTAAGTTTACATAGTCGGTGAGGAAATATGAAAGAAATAATTATCGTAACGGGTGCATCAAGCGGGCTCGGCAGAGAATTCGTCAGGCAAATCGAATTAAAAGTCAACGTAGACGAAATCTGGGTCATTGCAAGGCGCGAAGAAAGACTGAAAGAGTTAAAAGGCGAAGTAAAAACTCCGCTTAAAATCTTTGTGCTCGATTTATCGAAGCAGGAAAGTTTCGACGTTATAAAAAACGCGCTTGAAAAAGAAAAGCCGCTTATAAAACTTCTCGTGAACTGCGCGGGGTTCGGCAAATTCGGTCATATCGAAAAAATTCCGCTTGAAACGCAACTGAATATGATAGATCTTAACTGTAAAGCGGTTGTTTCCGCTTCTGCCGTCGCTCTGCCTTTTATGAGCGAAGGGTCGAAGATTATAAACGTTGCGTCGTGCGCCGCGTTTCAACCGATACCTTATATAAACGTTTACGCCGCAACGAAAGCCTTCGTTCTGAGTTATTCGAGGGCGCTCAACGTCGAACTGAAGTACAGAAAAATCAGCGTTACCGCCGTATGTCCGTACTGGGTAAAAACAGAGTTTTTCGACAGGGCGATAAACAGCGAAGAAAAAACGGTGGTCATAAATTACGGGGTAATGTACGACGCGGTAAAAGTCGTTAAAAAAGCGATTCGCGACGCTTATAAAAATAAAGATATGTCCGTTTACGGGAAAATCAATAATTTTCAGAAACTCGGCGCGAAAATTCTTCCGCATAAAACGGTAATGAAGATATGGATGCGCAGGCAAAAGTTCGACGGTACGCCTGACGTCAGATAACGACATAATCCGACAAAAAGAAGCATAAGTTATTCTTAAAGAGGGTGGCTTATGTTTTTTGATTTTATAAGATTGATAATCGCCAAAATCGTATTTTTTTGTTCCAGTATAGGCGGCGACGGCTTTCCGAAACCGCTTTCTTCCGAAGAGGAAGAAAAATATCTGAAACTATACAAAGAAAACGGCGATTTACATGCCAGGGAGATTCTTATCAGACATAATCTGCGGCTCGTAGCGCACGTTGCGAAAAAATATCAGGGCGCGGAGGAGCAGGACGATATTATTTCGGTCGGGTCTATAGGGCTTATAAAGGCGATAAATTCTTATGAAACCGACAAAGGAACGCAACTTGCCACTTACGCCGCAAGGTGTATCGAAAACGAAATACTTATGCTTATAAGAGCGAACAAGAAACATAAGAACAACGTTTCGATATACGAGGGCATTGGATCGGATAAAGACGGGAACGAACTCACCGTAATGGATTTGCTCGCCGAAAAAGGCGAGGGAGTGCTTGACAAGGTGGAAAATTCGGTACTTCGCGATAATTTTCTTGCCATAATGAAAAATTGTCTTACGGAAAGGGAATATAAAATCGTATGTCTTCGTTTCGGATTGTTGGGAGGAAGACCTCTCGCGCAGCGCGAAGTTGCTTCGCTCATGCGAATTTCGAGATCTTACGTTTCGAGATTGGAAAAAAAAGCGATATATAAATTGAGATCCGAAATAAAACGAAACGAATTTTTGGAATAAAATAACGAAAAATCGAAAAAAACCTTGCAATTACCCCGAAAATAATGTATTATATATACAGGACTGCAAGGAGTGGAAATTACAATGAAGTATTATCTTTCGATTGATATCGGCGCGTCGAGCGGCAGACACATTCTTTCTTCCGTACAAAACGGAAAACTCGTTTTGGAAGAAGTATATCGTTTTGAAAACGGAATGACACAAAAAGACGGACATCTCGTCTGGGAATACGAAAAGTTATTCTCGAACATCATCGAGGGTCTTAAAGAATGTAAAAAACTGGGTAAAATTCCCGTAAGCGTCGGCATTGATACCTGGGGCGTAGATTACGCTCTTATAGATGCAGACGGAAAGGTTATAGGCGACGTTTACGCCTATCGCGACGGCAGAACGGAAGAGCCGATTAAAAAAGTACACGAAATAATTCCGTTTGAAACTCTCTATAAAAGAACGGGATCTCAATTCCAGATTTATAACACGATATATCAACTTTATACCGATAAACTTTCGGGTAAATTAGATAAAGCGGAAAGATTTTTAATGATGCCCGATTTCTTCAATTATCTTTTGACGGGAGTAATGAAGAACGAATTTACGAATGCTTCGACTACCGGGCTTATGAGCGCGAAAACCCGCGATTGGGATATGGAAACGGTAAAAGAACTCGGATTACCCGAAAAACTTTTCAAAGAACTTTCCGATCCCGCAACTCTCGTAGGCAACTTAAAACCCGAAATCGCAAAAGAAATCGGTTACGACCTTAAAGTCGTTTTGCCGGCTACGCACGATACGGCAAGCGCGGTAATGGCTGTTCCCGAAATCGGTCAACCTCTTTATATTTCGAGCGGTACTTGGTCGCTTCTCGGAATTGAAAGCCCGGTGGCTATTTCTACCGAAGAGGCTCTTAAAGAGAACTTTACCAACGAGGGCGGATACGAAAGGTCGACGAGATTCCTGAAAAATATTATGGGGCTTTGGATGATTCAGTGCGTTCGTCGCGAATATAACAAAAAATACAGTTGGGGCGATTTCGTTACGTTGTCGAAAGAAGTTAAAGATTTTGACAGTATAGTCGACGTAAACGATAACTCTTTCCTTGCGCCCGTGTCTATGATTGAAGCGATTAAGGATTATTGCCGTAAAACAGGTCAAAAAGTTCCCGAAACGCCGGGCGAAATCGCGCTTTGCGTATACGACAGTTTAGCCGTTTGCTATAAAAGAGCGGTTGAAACCGTTGAAAGAGTTACGGGGTATAAATTCGATACGATTCATATCGTAGGCGGTGGATGCCAGAACGCATACCTTAACGAGTTGACGGCAAAACGCACCGGCAGACGCGTCGTCGCCGGTCCCGTAGAGGCGACCGCGATAGGTAACGCGCTCTCTCAATTGTTGTACGACGGAGCGGTAAAGAATATAAACGAAGCAAAAGAACTCGTTAAAGTTTCTTTCGATACCGAAACGATAGGTTAATTGTACGTAAAAAACACTGCGATTGTTTTGAACAATCGCAGTGTTTTTATATGCTTTTTAGTTTATTTTTTTAATTCGTTAATGAAAATATTCGCGCAATAATTGGCTATTTCGTCGACGGTAAGAGCGGTTTCGCCTTTAAGGTTCTGACGATATAAACTTATAAAACCGCTTGCCACGCACTCTGAGAGCGCGACGAATTCGTTTTCGTCGACGATTAAATCGGGTGAAACGTTGGCTTTGATTTTTTCGATAATCAGATTTTTAACATTTGCGTAAAAACTATCGGCAAACGGATTAGATATAAAAATTCTGTCCGTATCTGCGTCTTTTTCGATAAATCTGGTCACTTTTTCAAATAACGGCAGGGGAGTATACTCGTCGACGTTATCCTTTCCTTCGCCTATGTAAATACGTAATTTACCTATAAAATCGTTTTCAAGTTCTTCAAGAACGCAGAAAACGTCGTCGTAATGCGCGTAAAATGTATTCCTGCTTATATCTGCGCGATTGACGATATCAACCACCGAAATGTCTGAAATAGCCTTTTCATCCAGCAATTCGATAAATGCCCTTTTAATCATATTTCTCGATCTGATTGCGCTTCTGTATTCTTTCATATCGTTTTTCCTTAAAATTTGTACATGCGTATAATATTATACAACATCGTCGAAAAAAAATAAAGCAAAAAATTACAAAAATATAAAATAGTACAAATGTACAATTATTAGCACGGTGTAGACTTTAATTTATTACAATTATATAAAATAGTACAAATGTTATAAAATGATATAATGTGCAAATGTGCATAACTATGTGAATAAGTAACTGAATATCAAATAAATACTAACGTATAAAATATATCATAATAA
>USOJ01000012.1 GCA_900556195.1 uncultured Eubacteriales bacterium | reverse complement strand
CGACGGTTTTGCCTTTCCAGGAGATCCTTCGCAGGCTTGCTCAGGATGACATAACAACAGATGGTTTATGCATAATATGATAACGCTTGCATTTTTTATCGAATTGTGTTAAACTTGTGCAAATGTTATATGGGGGATAAAATGGAACTAACTAAAGAGAATGAAATGACTATAAATGAGTATTTCAAACGGCATTGTAAATTAGCAAAGTTATTTATTGATATTTATAATTTTCAAAACACACGCAATCCGCAATTGTATTTTTATTATATTGATAAAGCCGATCCGATTATAGGGTTTAGATATACAAAAGAAGAAAACTGTAATGCGTATGTACAAAAAGCACCTTATAGTGGTTATGATATTTATATATTTGGTCGTAATAAAAATGCGTTGTATGCACGTTTTATGTTTAACTTAAAGTATAAAAACAATATAATCAATTCGTTGCAAAGATGTCCAATACCGCAGGAATCAGACCCAAAACCGGACACCGCCAAAATAATTTTATCTGAAAAGAATATTGTTGTTGCGAGCAAAGATGGTAAAAACCCGAAAGGTTTTCCGACAAAACAAGTTGAAACGGAATTGTGGGTAGAAGCAGGCGGTGTAATAATTAAAAAAAATCAATTGATGGAGTATTGCGAGAAAAACAATATTTATTACATAACCCACGTGGAGTTTATGAATTTAATAAGAAGTGGTATCGTAGTTTGTAAATTATGTCCAGACGAAAAATATATGAAAACAAGTAGTAGTGATACAGGTGATTTATCAAAGGAATCTCTTTTGCACGAGTGTGGATATACCGTAAATACATCAGATAACCTTTCGGCGAAGAGAAGACAAAATATTTTAGAAAATGTAATAAGAAGTGATTTGTATACAATTGATAAGTTAATTGGTTTTTTAGGATGGCAAATACATTACAACGGACAAAGAAAAAATATGGCTGAAGCGGTTTCGAAATGGCGTATGGATATAACGTTTTTAGAATCAAAAAGGCAAGTAAGAAATAAAATTTGATTTTTTGGTCATGTTGAATAAGAAAAATGCCCGACGGAATTTCCGTCGGGCATTTTAATTTTACGGTATTATTCTGCTACGGGACCTGCCGAAACGAGAGCCTTGCCCGCTTCGTTGGTTTCGTACTTCGCGAAGTTCTTGACGAATCTCGAAGCAAGGTCTTTCGCTTTGTTTTCCCAAACGGAAACGTCGGCGTAAGTATCTCTGGGGTCGAGTATCGCGGAATCCACTCCGGGAAGTTCGGTCGGTACTTCGAAGTTGAAGTGAGGGATAGTCTTCGTGGGGGCTTTTTCGATGTCGCCGCTCAAAATGGCGTCGATAATGCCTCTCGTGTCTTTAATAGAAATACGTTTGCCCGTGCCGTTCCAACCCGTGTTGACGAGGTACGCTTTCGCGCCGCTCTTTTGCATCTTCTTTACGAGTTCTTCGGCGTATTTGGTCGGGTGAAGTTCGAGGAACGCCTGACCGAAGCAAGCCGAGAAAGTCGGGGTGGGTTCGGTTATTCCGCGTTCGGTACCCGCAAGTTTAGCGGTGAATCCCGAAAGGAAGTAATATTGAGTTTGTTCGGGGGTAAGTATCGAAACGGGAGGAAGCACGCCGAACGCGTCTGCCGAAAGGAAGATTACGTCCTTTGCCGCGGGCGCAGCCGAAACGGGGCGAACGATGTTCTTTATGTGGCCGATAGGATAAGAAACGCGGGTGTTTTCGGTTACGCTCTTGTCGGCGAAATCGATTTTGCCGTTTTTATCGAGCGTAACGTTTTCTAAAAGAGCGTCGCGCCTAATCGCATTGTAAATGTCGGGTTCGCTGTCTTTGTCAAGGTTGATAACCTTGGCGTAGCAGCCGCCTTCGAAGTTAAACACGCCGTTATCGTCCCAGCCGTGTTCGTCGTCGCCGATCAAAAGGCGTTTGGGGTCGGTCGAAAGGGTGGTTTTACCGGTGCCGGAAAGACCGAAGAAGATAGCGGTGTTCTTGCCTTCCATATCCGTGTTGGCGGAGCAGTGCATCGAAGCGATGCCTTTAAGAGGAAGGTAATAGTTCATCATTGAGAACATACCTTTCTTCATTTCGCCGCCGTACCAGGTGTTTACGATAACTTGTTCGCGGCTGGTAATGTTGAACATAACCGCGGTTTCGCTGTTAAGACCGAGTTCCTTGTAGTTTTCCACCTTTGCTTTGGACGCGTTGTAAACTACGAAATCGGGTTCGAAGTTTTCGAGTTCTTCTTTCGTCGGCTTAATGAACATGTTGGTTACGAAGTGAGCCTGCCAGGCGACTTCGACGATGAAACGTATAGCCATACGAGTGTCTTTGTTCGCGCCGCAGAAAGCGTCTACCACGAACAAACGCTTGTTCGAAAGTTCTTTTACCGCGAGAGATTTAACGGCGTCCCACGCTTCTTTCGAGGCGGGGTGGTTGTCGTTCTTGTACGCGTCGGACGTCCACCAAATGGTGTCTTTGGAGTTGTCGTCTACTACGATAAATTTATCTTTGGGCGAACGACCGGTATAAATACCCGTCATAACGTTTACCGCGCCGAGTTCGCTTACCTGACCTTTTTCGTAACCGGTAAGGGAAGGATCGGTTTCTTCTTTGAAAAGAAGTTCGTAAGAAGGATTGTAAACTACTTCTTTAACGCCCGTGATGCCGTACTTGCTTAAATCGATTTTTTTCATAAAAGCACCTCTTTTGTCCTTATATTATTATATTTGCGGATTGACGGAAGCAACCCGAATTTTTACGCGTGATTTTATTCGTCGGCAATCGTACGAATCCGACTATTTTGCCAACTTCTCACGACTAATAGTATATACTATTTCTTCAAAAAAGAAAAGCGTATTTCAATCTTTTTAGTTTGTTTTTTCTATATTTTATTGCGTGGGCGTTCAATTCGTCGTACGAAAAAACGGCGAAAGAGTTTATCAAAACTCTTCCGCCGTCCGTCAAGCGATTTCTTTATACGGTTTTATCGAGATCGTTCTGGTATTTCGTGTCTTTGAAAACGTCTTTGCCGAGGTTTTCGTCCGCGGGTTTGTTTTCCAAAGTTTTAAGGTTCGTACAATTTCTGAAAGCGTAGTTTTTAACGTTTGCGTTCGCGTTGAAGATTACCTTCGTCATAGCCGTACAACCTTCGAAGGCTTTTTCGCCGATTTCGGTTACCGTCGCCAATTTGAGGGGGTGTTCCGCAATCTCGCTCTTTTTACCGAGAGAAGTACAACCCGAGAAAGCCGATTCGCCGATTTTCGTAAGACCTGCGAAGTCTGCCACGAGGTCGTCCGCGTCGTCGCCGCCGAAATTAACCGCAGTAAGAGAAGTGCAATTTTCGAAAGCGTGCGCCGCGACTTCGTTTACGGACGTAAGGTTTGCATTTTTAAGCCCCGAACAACCGTAAAGCGTATAGGCTTCGAGTTTTTCGACGTTGCCGGTAAGGTTCAAGGTTTCGATAGTGGTACAACTATGGAAAGCGTACGCGGGAACGGATAATTTTCCGTCGTCGCCCGCTACGGTTATCTGATACGCGCCTTCTTCGCCCTCTTCGGCTTCTACCTGTTTCGTTTCGCCGTCGATCGTTACGGTTTTAACCCACTTCGTCGAGTTCGTCGCGGGAACGTTATTACCCGTTATCGTTACGGTTTTAAGAGCGGTCGGAATATAGTAGGTGGTCGAAGCGTCTTTGCTTTCGTAATAAGTCTGCGCGCAGGAGGTAAGACCGTCCGCAGACGTGGTGTCGAAGATATAGCCGAAAGATCTTTCCGCTAAAAGTCCGTCTACGCTCTTGCCGGTGAAGGGAAGAGTGATTTCTTTAAGCCCCTTAAGGTTGCTGAAAGCCATAGCGGCGATTTCGGTAACGGAATCGGGAACCACGATTTTTTCGATGAAGGTAAGACCGCTTACGGCGCGACCCGCGATTTTCGTTACGGGTTTGCCTTCGTATTCGCTCTTTACGGTCAAAGTTTTAACGGTTTCTGCGGTGAAGTCCGCGTCGCCGTCGGCTTTGTCTTCGTTAAAGAGTTCTGCCAAAGCGGCAAAATCTTTCTTCTCTGCGAGTTCGAGGGCTTTCTGAGAGACGGTGAAACCCGTAAAGGTATAGGTATCGTTTTCTTCGTCGAGTTCGTAGGTCGCCGTATAGGCTTTCGAATCGTCGCCCGAAGACGAAGATTTGCCCTTACAAGCCGTAAGCGAAAACGCGAACGTCAACGCAAGGACTGCGGAAGTTAATAATCCGAGTAGTTTTTTCATAAAAATTTACTCCGCGGCGGTTGCGTTTTATACGCATACGCGCCCAATATTTATTTATATGCTTAACGATTTTATCATTTATGGCGGCGTTTGTCAATTATTATTAGCGATTAAACGCCGTTTTTATTATTTTTTCGGTTTTTCGGTTTCTTTCCGTTCGTCCGCTTCTCGTTTTTCCGTTTTTATACAGCGAAGGCAATCGGCGCAATTACCGCCGCATCCGCCGCAGTTTTTGCCGCGTTTCGCGTTCCTTATCGTGAAAAACAACGACAGCCCGATTATTACGGCTACTACCGCTATCAGGACGTAATCGAGCGGTTTCATACGAACAAACTTCCGAATTGCCAGACGATAAGAGCGAAGACGTAAGCGACCGCGCATTGCATAAACACTACGCCGAGAGTTTTCCAAAACGATCCGAGTTCTTTTCTTATCGTCGAAACCGCCGCCACGCACGGGGTGTATAAAAGCGTGAATACGAGAAAACTTATTGCCGAAAGCGGGGTAAACAGAGCGGTAATCGGTTCGGTACCGCAAAGAACGGTAAGCGTCGAAACGACCGCCTCTTTTGCGGTGAAGCCCGAAATCAACGCCGTCGCGATTCGCCAGTCGTTAAAGCCGAGCGGTTTGAAAATAACCGATATTCCGCGCCCGATATAAGCGAGCAGGCTTGTCTGCGGATCCGTAACGAAGTCGAGTTTGTAGTCGAAACTCTGCAAAAACCATACGATTACGGTTGCCAGCAGAATTACCGTAAACGCTCTCGATAAAAAGTCTTTGGCCTTTTCCCAGAGCAGAAGTCCGACCGATTTCAGCGACGGCCAACGGTAATTCGGCAATTCCATTACGAAAGGAACGGGTTGACCGCGAAACGCCGTGGACTTGAGAACCACCGCGACGAGCAGGGCGAGCAACACGCCGAAAAGATACAAACCCATCATTACGAACGCGCCGTACTTGGGGAAGAACGCCTGCGTGATGACGGCGTAGACGGCTATTTTTGCCGAACAACTCATATAAGGGGTCAGCAGAATGGTCATTTTACGGTCGCGGTCGGACGAAACCGTACGCGTAGCCATTATAGCGGGTACGGAACAGCCGAAGCCCATAAGCATCGGCACGAAACTTCTGCCGGACAACCCGATTTTTCTTAAAGGCTTGTCCATTACGAAAGCGACCCTCGCCATGTACCCCGTATCTTCGAGTATGGACAAAAAGAAGAAAAGGGTAACGACGATGGGCAAAAACGAAAGGACGCTTCCGACGCCCGTAAACAGTCCGTCTACGATAAGACTTCTTACGACGGGGTTAAGCCCGTAATCGATCAAGGCGTTGTTTACAACGCCCGACAACGCGTTTATTCCGAGTTCGAGCGCATCCGAAAGGTATTTGCCGATCACGTTGAACGTGAGAAAGAAAGTCAAAAACAGTATGCACAAAAATACGGGTACGGCAGTGTATTTGCCGGTCAGGATTTTGTCTATTTTAACCGATCTCGCATGCCCCTTGCTTTCGTGGCACTTTACGACGGATTTTGCGACTGCCGATTCTATGAACGTATAACGCATATCCGCGATTGCGGCGTTTCGGTCGAGTCCGGATTCTTCTTCGAGTTGTACCACGCAATGTTCGATAAGTTCGCGTTCGTTTTCGTCGAGTTCGAGTTTGTCCGCCGCCGACGCGTCGCCTTCGATAAGTTTGGTCGCGCAAAATCTTGCGGGAACGCCTATTCTTTCGGCGTGGTCTTCGATCAGGTGGACTATCGCGTGCAGGCATCTGTGTACGGGCGAATCTTCGGCGCAAAAATCGTAAACTTTGGGATATACTTTATTTTTCGCCGTTTCGATCGCTTTGTCGATAAGTTCCGAAACGCCTTCGCCTTTCGCCGCGCTTACGGGTATTACGGGGACGCCGAGTTCTTCGCTCATTTTCTTTACGTCCACGCTTCCGCCGTTTTCGCGCACTTCGTCCATCATATTAAGGGCGACTACCGTCGGAACGCGAAGAGAAAGCAGTTGCAGCGTAAGGTACAAATTGCGTTCGATATTCGTCGCGTCCACGATGTTTATTATTCCGTCGGGTTTTTCGTTGAGTACGTAATCTCTCGTAACGATTTCTTCCTGCGTGTAAGCGCGCAGGGAATAAATACCCGGTAAGTCTACCACCGAAACGCCTTTCTGACCTTTTATTTCGCCCTCTTTTCTGTCGACGGTTACGCCGGGGAAGTTCCCTACGTGCTGATTCGACCCCGTCAACGCGTTGAAAAGAGTGGTTTTACCGCAGTTCTGATTGCCTGCAAGGGCAAAAATCATATTTCGTTCTCCTTCGTAACGGTTATTTTCGCCGCGTCTTCTTTGCGGAGCGTAAGTTCGTAGCCCCGTACGAAAATTTCGAGCGGGTCGCCCATAGGCGCGACTTTACGCAAAGTTACTTTGGTTTTGGGGATAAGACCCATGTCGAGCAGTCTGCAACGAAGGTCCCCTTCGCCGCCGACCGCGGCTATCACGGCTGTTTCGCCGATGTTCAATTCGTCCAACGTCATAATAATTTCATTATAGTACCGGTTGTCGTTTTTGTCAATTAAACGATTGACAAAGCGAGCGAATGATGTTAAAATATTTTAATCTACTTTCGGCGGGCGATTTCCGTTTCGGCCCGCAAAGGACGATTAAGTGAAATACGACGTTTTGTTTTTCGCGCAGAGCGCGCTGCTCGGGTTGGGGCTTGCAATGGACGCGTTTTCGG
Organism: uncultured Eubacteriales bacterium; assembly: GCA_900556195.1. GTDB lineage: Bacteria > Bacillota > Clostridia > Christensenellales > Borkfalkiaceae > UBA10281. Next base: position 4,488 of record USOJ01000012.1, on the reverse strand, counting down.
TTTCGCTCGCCAACGGCTTGCACGAATCGGATATGAAAAAGGGCAAAGCGTGCCTCGTGGCGGGCGTTTTCATAGGCAGAAAATTCGGGCTTAAATTCCGCGAAAAAGCGACTATCGCGGGTGGAATAATTCTCGTCATCATCGGGATAGAGATATTCGTTCGCGGCATTTTAGGAGTGTAAACCAGAAAATTTTGCGGACTTGGCGAACCCTTTCAAATTTGAGCGAAAACGACGGAAAGTTATTCGCCCGTCAGTTATAATCGGTTGATAAAAATGGAATACAACGTCAGACAAGTCAACAACTTCATATCGGATTATCCGACCGACGCGAGATTGCAAAAAGACAAGGATATAACCCTTGCCGTACTTGCCCGTAACCCCGCTTACGCGGCTTACGCGGACAAAGCCTTGCTTAAAGACAGAGACGTCGCCATGTGCGCCGTCGAAAAAGACGGCAGAACGCTTCGGTTTTTCGACGATGCGTTAAAATCGGACGAAGACGTCGCCTACGCGGCGGTTAAAAATTTCCGTTCGAGTTTCGCGTTTACGCTCGGTAAGGCGAGAGACAGCCGCAGGATAGCGGCGGAAGTCGCGTCCGCCGGGGGCGACGTGGTTGCTATGCTCGACAAAAAATTTCTCGACGACGAAGAAATCGCGAAAGTCGCGGTCGGCAGAAATCCGAAAGCGATTCAATATTTTACGGACAGGGTCAAGAGTATGCCGTCGGTTGCGTTACTTGCATTAAAACAGGACAGGACGATTACGCAATATCTGCCCGACGAAACTTTCGAAAACGACGCGGTGTTCCGCGCGGCTATAAGAATGACCGACGACGGCAAAGTGGGCGTGGGCGTTATAAACGAAGTTACTCCGCTCGGACTTTTCGAAAAACTCAAAAAAGAGAACATGAAGTTTAATTTTTCGCTTCAGAATCTCGATCTTTCTTCGCTCGACGGGGCAAGGCTTCGTTACGTGATAGAACTCGGACTCGGCGTAACGGGTAAAAAAGCCGAAATATTCCATAAATTCGTTGACAAAGACGACCGCGAAACGGTTTCGTTTCTGCTCGCAAAAAAATTTCCGTCGGCAAAGACGGTTTCGACCGAACTCGAATACGCTTCGAAAAACCGTAAACTTCGCGTGTTGCCGTCGTTGATTTCGGCTACGCGCGGCGGAAAACGCGGCGCGAACGAATCGGACGAGCGGAAAATGCTCGTAAGAAACTTAAAGCGCAAATCGCCCATGGCGGCGGCTAAACTTATAGACGGTATCGACGATTACGCGCACGACGAGGAGGCGATAAAACTTGCCGCTTCGGTAGACGGCGGGGTTATAAGGGTGCTTTACCGCACGGACTTCGCGGGCGACAAAACTCTCGTTACGGAGTGCCTTAAAACTTACGTGGTAAAAAACAGCAACGAGCCGCTGCTGAAAAATCTCAAAGGTATAGATCTCGACTTCGAGCAGTGTAGGATAGCCTGCCGGAGGGACGGAAGAAATTATTTTTACCTGCCCGAACAATTCCGCGGAAGCGAACTCCTTAAAGAAATCGCCTACGCGAGCGGCGCGGAAGGCTACGAGGGGGATAAATCGTGAAAGAAGAAGCGACGTCCTTGGCGAGATCCGCCCTTAAAGAAGCCGAAAACAGGGTTTCTGCGGATTTCAGATATCTCGCGTATCCGCTCGGAATATTACAGCCGACGATAGGCGACGGCGACAAAATCGCAACCGACGGCAAGACGTTTACCGTCGGAGCGAAAGCCTTGCTCGAAAGGGTTGCCGAAGACGGGATAAAAGGCGCGGAAAGAACGCTTCTGCACGTTCTGTTGCACGTTTTGTTTCTGCATCCGTTCAGAATCCGTAAACCCGCAAAAATTTACGATATCGCGTGCGACGTAGCCGTGTCGTTCGTTTTAGACGGCGAAGACGGCGTAAGAACGGCGGGGTATAAATACAGAAAAGAAGTTTACGACGCGATAAAACGTAAGTACGGCGCGGTAGGCGAAAGTCAGGCTTTCGGTTATCTCGTGTCGGTCGGCGAAGAAGAGAGAAAGAGAATTTCGCTTCTCTTTAAGGTCTGCGACCACTCGCTGTGGTACGGCAGAAATTTACCGGACGACGAAGACGAAAAGTCGGGCAATAGCGCGAATATCGCTGCTCCCGACGAAAACGAGAACGATTACGACGGTCGCGACGAAGCGGGCGAAGCGACTTGGATAGAGATACTTCGCGGCGCGCTTTCGGACCTAGGCAAAAGCGACGAAGTGCGTAAATCGCTCGTAAAAGTGTTGTCGGGCAAAAGGGATTACAGGCGGTTTTTCGATAAATTCCTTTCGTCGTCCGAAAGGGTCAAGCCGAGCGACGACGAATTCGATTATATATTCTATTGTTACGGGTTGACGCTGTATAAAAACGTGCCGCTTATCGAAAGTTTAGAGTATTCCGACGTGAAGGATTTCGAAGAAGTGGTGTTCGCGATAGATACTTCCGCTTCGACCGACGGCGAGCCGATTAAAAAACTTTTGACCGAACTCGCGACCGTGGTGGCGGCGGCTTCGGCAAGGGGCGGCAAATTAAAGGTAAGAATTATTCAGTGCGATATGGCTATCCGCGAAGACGTTACTTTTTACGAACGCGACAAATTCGACGAGTATATGAGCGAATTTTGCGTTAAAGGCGGTTCGGGTACGGATTTCGCGCCTGTTTTCGATCTTCTCGAAGACGAAAAGGCAAAAGGGGCGAAAATAAGAGGACTTATATATTTTACGGACGGACTCGGTCAGTTTCCGACCGCGACTCCGCCGTTTAAGACCTGTTTCGCGATTTACGGCGACGACGAAGGCAAAATCGTCGTTCCGCCCTACGCGTACAGATTGGATATAGCGAAATAAAGGAGACGCTTATGAATATAAAAGAGGCTAAAAACGAAATCAAGAACGCCGTGAGAATTTACGTCGATAAAGACGAAAACGGCAAGTACAGAATTCCGCGCGAAAAACAACGCCCCGTACTTCTGATAGGCGCGCCGGGCATAGGCAAAACCGCCATAATGAGCGCGGTGGCGGCGGAACTCGACATAGGCTTTTTAGGGTATACGATAACTCACCATACGAGGCAGTCGGCGATAGGACTTCCGTTCATATCCGAAAAGGAATTCGGAGGAAAGACCTATTCGATAACCGAGTACACGATGAGCGAAATAGTCGCGAGCGTTTACGAAGCGATCGAAAAGCAGGGCAAAAAAGAGGGCATACTTTTTATCGACGAGATAAATTGCGTGTCCGAAACTCTCGCGCCCGCCATGCTCGAACTTCTGCAACATAAAAAATTCGGCGCGCACGAAATTCCCGAAGGCTGGATACTGACCGCCGCGGGCAATCCGCCCGAATACAACAAATCGGTAAACGAACTCGATATGGTTACGCTCGACCGCGTAAAAAGGCTCAACGTCATTCCCGATTACGACGCGTTCAAAGAATACGCGCTCAATAACGGTATGCACGGCGCGATAGTGTACTATCTGTCGCTCCATAACGAATATATGTTCAAAGCCGAAAAAACGGTCGACGGTTACGACTTCGTAACTCCGAGGGGTTGGGAAGATTTGTCCGTGGCAATATTCGAATACGAGAGATTGTCCATACCCGTTACTCTTCAATTCGTTTCCGAATACGTGCAGGACGGCAAAATCGCATCCGAATTCTTCGCGTATTACAAGAGGTATTGCGAATGCGCCGACGTGTACGGGGGCGAAGACGCGGAAACGGGCAAAATCAAAAAGATAGACGTCGAAGACAAGGGCTTCGAAGTCCGTTACGCCCTGGCTAATCTCATCGCGGCAAAGGTGATAAAACTCGCCGAAAAATACCGCGCGAGAAAGACCGCCGAAGACGAACTTGCGGCGATAGAAACCGCGGTCAAAGACGGCGCCGGATCGCTTTCGTCCGAAACCGAAAAACTTATAAAAGAGTGCAATTCGCAAAAGCGTTCCCGCTACGAGCGCGCCGCGCTTAAAAAACTTCTCGTCGCGTTCGGAGAAACGGACGAAAAAGCGGGCGTTGAAAAATTCCGCGTCGAGAACGACGCCAAACTTGCCGATTACAAAACGCGTATCGACAATTTGTTCAATTTCGCGGTCAATTCGCTCGGCAAGGGGCAGGAAACCGTCGCTATGCTTATGGAAGTAATAGCGTGCGAACACTTTATAGAAATTCTGCCGTACCTGGGCGACACCGTATTTTACGATCTTAACGATTCGCTTCTCGGCGTTTCGGGCGAAGACGATTACAAGCGTCTTGCCGCCTCCGCGCTTAAAGGAGAATAAAACTATACTCCGCGCGTCATAACGACTATATATAAGCGCGTCATTGCGAGTGAAACGAAGCAATCCCGATGATCGGAGTGTATCCGTCTATGAAAGCCGCTCCGCCTTTTATTGCGGGGTAAATGTCCCCGATGAAACGGGGAAAATGTCGCGAAGCGACAA
>USOJ01000011.1 GCA_900556195.1 uncultured Eubacteriales bacterium | reverse complement strand
GGGGGCGACCTGCCTAGGGGGCTTCACTACGTTCAGAATGACACTTTTTAATCTGTCATCGCGAGCGTATAAAAAAGGACTCGGAAATTTCCGAGTCCTTTTTTCGTTAAGTTTTTACGTTACGCGTTATATTCCGCGCAAGTAAGCGTTCCTGCATTGGCAAGAGAATAAGTTTCTCCACCAAAAGCGCAACTGATAATACTAAACGTTTTGCCGCTTAAAGTTGCAGTTAAAGTTTTTCCTACAAAATCTTCCGCGCCCGAAACGTTCTCGGTAACAGTCATCACAAGTTCGCCGTTCGCAAAAGTTGCAGTGAATTTCGCTTTAATCGTATCGTGTACGATTAACGTACCCGTAATATCCGAAGCGTCGTCAAACACAAATTGAACGTTATGGCTCGCACTATCCGCTCTGCCGGTATAAGTACCGCTGAAAGTCAAACCTGCAAACTCGTTAGCATTCGATTCTTCAACAACCCAAGAGGTTTTAATTTGTTCGTTTATCGTCAAATCGTAAATCTTACCGGAATCATCGCCTTTATCACCAGATCCGTCCTTTGCATATACGAATTCAATGTAGTCACCGTATTTCAATGTAACGCTGTATTCGTGTTGCGTGGGAGTGAGACTCGCATCGGACGCCTTTTCATCTAAAGTTCCGTTGACGCTTATAGACATAATATCCCAGTTACTTTCACCGCCACCGGACCACTTAAAGGAAATCGTTATAGTTTCATAAGCGTAAATCTTAAGGCTCGCCATTGAAGATCCTATGCCTTTGTTATCACTTACCCAACAGCCTTGATCCGCATCGTAAACGAACGTTTTTAACGTTTTATAGAAGGATTCACCTTTACCTTTTACATCACCGGCTTTGCTGTAATACGCCTCTTCGATTGCATAAGGTTCAACTTCAATCCATTTAGCGTAAACCGTCGTATCTTCGGTTATAGACGTCGCGGTAAACTCGTTACCGTTACTGCAAGCAGCGTCGGTATAAAGGCCCGAAACTATTTTACCTTTCGCCCAACCTTCAGCCTTATAATAACCGAAACTTACGGCAGAGAAGTCTATTTCGTCGTTAGGTCCGACTTTAACGGACTTATTGTCTACACCCGTGATGCCGGATACGACAGTCAACGTTACGGTATGTTCCATCTTTGCAACGACAGTTGCATTCTCGCCTTCGGTAAGTTTTATGCTACTGATTTTGGCTTTACTTTCATCCGCTTCATTATAGAAATAACGGAAGACGTAATCGCCCATTTCTTCGGCTGTGGGGTTATATTGCGCAAGAGAGATATTTCTTTCAACGGCAACCTTTACGGTTTTATCTGCGATATCGGGATTTTCGTATTTAATAGTAAGTATGACTTTGGCTTTCCAAAGAGCAACGAATACCGTATCGTCGGTAACTTTATAACTACTTGTAACGAGCGTTTTAGTCTCGTCGCCTTTAACGTACCAACCGTAAAACGCGTAATCTTCGGTATCTTCAAGAGTAGGTCTGTCGCTTGCATATACCCACTGATCCTGTTCTTTACCGAAAGATTCAGGCGCTTCGCCGTATTCGGTTTCAAACGAAACCGTGCAGGCTTTAGCCCATTTTGCGTAAACGGTCATATTGTCAACGGGAGTTACTGTAGTTACACTACTACTGAACGCGCTATCCGAATACCAACCCTTGAATACGTACCCTTCTTTTTCGGGTTTGGTAAGAGTAGAGAGACTTATCGATACGTTTTTGTTTACCGATATCGAATCGTAAGTACCCATAACAACGCCGTCAACAGTGTTAAGTTCAAACGCTATGGTTACCATAACCTTGGTCAACGTCATCGTCTTGGTATCTTTATCGATAGTCGCGGAATAATATTCTTTCTTACTATCCAAGTATACGTCGTAAGTACCGTCGCTTGCAAGTTCGTAAGTACCGGTCTTGCTTCCGTAAGTCAATCCGCCTACACCGTCAAGCGTAATCGACTGATCGGCAACGCCTGCAACGGTAGCAATGTAATCGCCGTCAAGTCCGTCTTCTTTGTAAAGCGTCCATTTACCACTCGGTTTTTTGAAACTTGCAATAAGAACGCTTCTGTCCGAATTGTAGACTTTCAAGCCGTTAGTACCCAAACTCGCATAACTCGTTTGTTCCGTCCAAGTTGTCGTTCCGCCGCTTATAGTGGCTTTATCGACGACTACGTCGAAATAGAAGTTATCGCCGTCGGCAAATACGGAAACCTGCTTCGTTTCACCGTTACGGGTAACGTTGATTATAAAGAATATATACTTACCGTTTTGATACGAATATCCGTTTTTATTAGTCGACGTAAGCGGAACTGCCGTAGCGCCGATAAAGTATAATCTCAAAGAAGTACGCGCGCCACTTGACGAATATTTATATAAAGCAACCGCTTTATATTCAGGGAAGTAATACCCGGTATCTGTACCCACGGTTATTTTATTCGTTCCGTCTTCAAGAGTAACAGTTTTGTTCTTTTGCGTATAACTATCACTATCCGTTATTACTCCATCAGCATCGACAACGTAATAATACCTTGTATCGCCATACAAACCCGTTACTTGATCATAGTTAGAGTCCTTAACGGATATATATGCTCCATACCAAGTTCCGGTAAACGGACTCGAAGCAACCCACGCGGCGTAAATCGTCGTGTCTTTGGTCAATACCGAACCTACTTCGAATACTTCTGCTTCGGTTACGCCTTCGTCGTCGGAAGTGTACCAATGGTCAAAGTTTTTACCATTAGTATAAGCGGGTTCTTCGGGAGCGGTAACTGCGTCTTCAAGCAAAGTATACGTCTTATTTTCAAGACCGTTGCCATAAACGACGGTAAGAGTATATTGCGCTTTGTATACCGCGGTAATCGTTATCGCATCAGCACCTACGACGGCTTCGCCATTGATAGGATTACCTTCATAAGCCCAATGCTTCAAAGTTTTGCCGTCGGGAAGCGTTACCTTCGCGGCAAGAACGTCTTTAAGAATTTCTTCTTCGCCGGCGTAAACGATTACGGTATTACCATCTCCGAGATCCACCGTAATAGCGGTCTTACGTTGCCAGTTTGCAATAAGCGTAACGTCGCTTGTAAACGCCACGACGTCGCCCGGCTGATAAGTAACATCATCGGCATCGGTCGTATAGAGCCAACCTTTGAAGATATAACTTTCGTCGGTCGGAGCAGGGGCATCGGGAAGCGTATACGCAACCTTTTTACCTACTTTACCGGTGAAGTTATCCCCACAATCGCCGAGATCAAAAGTAATAGTTATTTCAGGATGTTTGCCCTTATAGGTATAAGCAGACAAATCGGCAAGAATTTCGTAGTAATCTACCACAGTTTCGCCGTCTTCGCCGTAGAAGAATATCTCAAAGTTGTGGTCGGTAAAATCTACCGCGACGTATTTACCCTTTTGTTTCTCACCGTCTACGGTAACGGTAATGTTACCGAGTCCGTCGATAAGGACTTCGCCGAAAGTACCCGTATACTTGCCTGCATAAGAATCAAGTTCGACAACCGTCGTTCCGTTATAACCGAAACGCTTAATCACGTTGCCGTCTTTATCCTTTACGATCATAGCGGGCGCAGTAGCAAAGTCTGCAATTGCGACCGAATTACCTTCAAAATCGGTAACGGTAGCATTGAATAAAACTCCGCCAAAACCTGTTTTCGCTCCGTAGTATACCGTTACAGACTTATCCCCTACGGTAAATTTATAGAACGCAACGCCGTAATAATCTCTCGTATTAAACGCTCCGCCTTCAAATTTATCCGCGGTAAACGGCGTATCGGACGGAATGAGCACCGTAGCAGTATATTTATGATTGTCGTCAAGGAATATTATACCCGTAGCGGCATCAATATAGCCCGTCATCGTTTTTTCGGTGTGTGTAGGCGTTTTCCATTTATTGCTGTTGTAGTACGTTTCTTCGGCTCTGTCGTATGCATAAACAAGCGCAACTTTGCCGGTTGTCTTATCGACGTATTGTACGTACATTATAGCATTAGAAATAAGGTATCTCGTGATAGTCTCTTCGTACCAATCTTCTTCCTCTTCGATGCTACCGTTTTCTTTGCCGACAACCGCGCCTTTCGCACCCGCAGAATTACCGTCTGCGCCGAAAGTAAATACAGCGCTTTTAGACACGTTAACCTCGCCGTACATATCGACCGTTACGCCGGAGTAAGATTTATTCCATACCGCGCGATTTCTGCCGCAAACGGTACAAGTACCGTTCGAATCGAGAAGATGCTCTTCGGATACGGAACCGTAAGAACCGTTACAAAGTTTACAAACGGCAGGGTCTTTACAGGTTGCCGCAGTGCCTACTTCGTGAGAGCCCGTCTCTCTTCTCTGACATACCGTACAATTTCTCGTATGGTCGGAATCGTCTTTCTTCGTCCAGGCGCTCCAATTGTGCGCTTCGTGTTTTTGATATTTACAAACGGTACAAGTATAATAGTGGTCGCCATTCTGATAATCGACGGTTACGCTCGCGCCGCGAGTATGAACTTCTTCTTCAAATTTGCCCGTGCAGACGGAGCATACTTTGTAGTGTCCGTCTTCGTCGCTTTCCCAATCGCCTAAAGTATGTTCTTTAAGCGGCAATTTAACCGATTCAAGTTCGTTACCGTCGTCATCGAAATCTTTTTCGCAAACCGAGCAGTGATTATACGCTTTATTACCTTGAACGGTACAAGTAGATTCCTTTGCCGGCACGGACGTTAAACTATGCTGTTTAATAGCAATAACGACGTCCGTAATTTCAACGCCGTCTTTATCGTATTTTTTGTGGCAGTCGTCGCATTCTTTATAATATACGTTGCCCGCAGCGATACAAGTCGCCGCTACCGCCGCGTGCTCCGTCAAGTGTCTGTGAGCCGTGGGATTTACGGGATCAACGATATTAGTAATCTCGTTACCTTCTGCGTCATACTTCTTGTGGCAACCGTTGCACTCTTTGTAGTAAATCGTGCCTGTGGCTATACAAGAAGCGGGAGCGGCAGTATGTTCTGCCAACTCGGTGTGATTTGCCGGGTTAATCGCAACGGTAACGTCTTCTATTTCGTTACCTTCGGCGTCGAACTTTTTATGACATCCGCTACATTCGTCGTAAGCGACCGAACCCGTTGCAATACAGGTGGCGGCTACGGCGTCGTGGTGGGTCAAAGTGTGTTTGTGCGCTTCGGGTTTCTTCGAGCATGCAAACACGCAAGACAACGCCAGCATCAAAGTTGCAATCAACAACAATGCTTTCTTCATTTTATGCCTCCATAAATTAGTGTTAAAATATTCAAAATCTTTCGATTTTTACCGTGTTTAAGTATTTTTATTATCCGCTTATCGGTGCACGACCACCGATACAGCCGCTCCGTACTTTATTGCGGGGATTCTTCGGCTACGCCTCAGAATGACATGGCTTGAACATTGTCATGTTGAGCGTAAGCGAAACATCGCCTGGAAAGGCAAAACCGTCGGACTTTATACTACTGCAATAGTTGCTCCGCGGAAAACCACCCTTCCGGGAGATCCTTCGCAGGTTTGCTCAGGATGACGATAAACTAATATTCATATGTACTCCAATCTTCGGAATTGCCACGACCCGCAAGGGGTCAGCAATGACGTATACAAACTGCGAGCATAAACGATTGCCCAAAGTAATTATACTACGGTTTCACAAAATTGTCAAATATTCGAATATTTCTTTTCCGTTATATATAATGATACCTGCTATAAAATCAGATTATAGCAGGTATCGAATCGTTAATTTTTGTATAATTATTAACTGTTGTGAATATTATGCAGCCGTAAAGATATTACCGCGCGTTATTCTTATAATATCTTCACTTTCGGTGGTATCGGAAGATACGACTTTAAGACTGTTCGTACTTAAATAACTCGTAAGTTCGAACGTTATACGTTTACCGTTAGCGGTGGTTACTTTTACCGTCGCGCCTTCAATCGTGTACGACCCTACGCCTACGAATGCAGGCGAATCTTCGTTACTCTTAACCGAAATAGTTACTTTTCCGTCTGCGGCAAACTTAAACGAAATAACCGCCTCGTCGCCCTCTTCGTAAGAAAATACCTGCGTGTAAGAATACGTTCCGCCGTTTATAAGGTCGTTTTCAGTCAATACTTCGCCCAGATAGTCGAATTTACCCGCTTTGTCGCCGCTCGTATAAACGATGAACTTATAGAGTTTAGTCGTTCCGTTTACGGTCGTTTCTATGAATATATAGTCGCGGTTTGCGCGAAGATAGGTATATTCGTAAGTTACGCCGTTCCATTCCGCATTGCCGTAGCCGTCGGTTTCAAGCGTGTTTTCAGCGTTGTCAGACTGAACGAAACTGCCGCCTAAACCGTCGTTTTCAACCAATCCGCCGTCGGAAAGCGAATTTATATAGAAGTATCTTACCGTTCCGCTTGCGGTCGTTATTTTTATCTCGCTGCCCGCGACGAAATCCGTACCTTTTACAAATTCGAGATCGATTTTTTCGCCAAGAATTTTAGCCGAAGAACAAAGATAATAATCCGCGCCGTCGCTCGTTACTATTTTTCTGATAACGATAGACGAATTGCCCGCGTAAACGCTCGAATTCATAATAAATTCGGTTTTGAGTTCGGTAACTCCGTTGGCGGTTACGGACAAAACTCCTTCGTATATCTCTTCCGCTTCAAGCGTAATATATCCGCTGTCGGAATACAATTTACCCGTAAAGCCTTTTTCGCCTATCGTTACCGCGCCCGTCGCGAGTAAGAGTCGCATATCCGTATTCGTCTACCGAAAGAGTAGCCGATTCGTCGAGCGACGAGCCGAAGTCTTTTACGTAGCGATCGTCAGCCGAGTATCTCTTGTCTATAATCTGTACGGCGTAAGGCACTTTGTTAATAGTGATTTCGTATATCCCCGGGGTATTGAACGCGACGTATTTCGTAACGATTAACGCCGTCTTTTTCGACCCCGTTACTTCGCCCGATTTATTGTATATCGTTATAGAATTTACCAAATCGGTCTTGGTTTCGTTCGTTTTGAACACGAAGCGGCTTACGTTTACCACGTAACCCTTTTCTATTCTCACGTTCGAATAAACCGCTCCCGCGGGTATGCCTTTGAGATTCATTACGGTATAAGAATTGCCGTCGTTGTTGAGCGCAAGCGTTCCTTTTTTACCGTGCGCGAACGAGTCGCTCACGCCGAAATATTCGATATTGACGGTATTCCCGTTCACCGTATAGTTAAAGCCCGTAATATTATTGCTTACGGTTTCGTCGCCGAATCTGATCGCGCCCGTGCCGTAACCGTCGAAGAATATGCACGAATTACCGAAACTATACAAGCCGTAGAACTTATCTTTCGCAAGACAGGTAAACTTATTCGTTTCGAAATCGAGTACGAATCTGTACGAGAAAGGATAAATTTCTTTACCGTCGGCGTTGGCGAAATATTTGAAAGAACTGTAATATTCTACTTCCGTTCCGCTGATAACCTTTTCTCCGTATACGCGGTAGGTTTTCGTAGCCGAGTCGTACGGAGTAATCTTCATCGAACTTATGTCGTAAGCGTACATATCGTATACGACGTTGGAACTCTGTTTAAGCGAAGAACCGTTACCCGATCTGAAAGCGAGCGTATGAATAGCGTTATCGATTCCGCCCGTAAACGTCTTGCCCGTCGGGTCGTATTGAGTCTGAGAAGAATCGGACTTCGATATTATCCCCTTAACGGAAGAAGTCGCGACGAACGAATAATCAACGCCGTTCAAAGTCATAACGTAGGTATTGTTCGCAGTCGGAGCAAAATCTTCGGGGAATACCGCTTCGCCGTAAGAAATTTCGTAGTTATAGTCCTGACCCATATACGATTTAAGGCAAATATACAACGAATACCACTTTTCTGCGCCGTCGTTGAATTTTACTTTGTAATTCTCAATCGTATAGATCTTGGAAACGTTGCCCTCGGAAAGAACGTGCGTTCCCGATTTGGATGAGTGGATGAAGAATTTACCCTGCGTTTCGCTTTCGCCGTTTTTGACGTAGACGAGCGGTCTTCTCGAATCGGTCAGTTGCATGCGAAGGTCGTTTACGTAGGTTACGAAAATAACTCCGTCGACGTATTCGAATTCGTATACCGCGTACGCGCTTTCCTTAAACGAGAATTTGTTTTCGCCTATACATTTAACGTCCGTAACGGCTTTGCCTTTGAAAGTAACGTTAAGATTTTCGTCGATTTCAAGGTCGCCTATGGGTTTAGCGGGAGTACCGTCGGTTATCGGATCGCCGCTGTCGTCGGTTTCGCCCTCTACCGCTTGCGTCATGCACGGGGTGGAATAAGAGCCGACGATATCTCTATCGACGACGTAAACGATTGCTTTCGCTTCGACGTCTTTATAGTTAAGCGTGAGTTCGTATATCCCCGCTTCGAACGGGTCGAATTCGCCGTCTATCATATCGAGCGAAACGTATACGGATTTCCCGTTTTCGTAAATCGTGAACAAATCGGGGGTATACACGCCGCTACCGACGAACACGGTTACTTCGCTGCCTTCAACCGTAACGTCGGGTATTACTTTTACCCGCATTTCGACTTCGACAGGATCTGCGTCTACGCCGTAAACGTAGAGTCTGATTACCGCCCTGTAAGTTCCCGCAAGAGAATTGTCGGGAGCGGTCGCTATTTCGTAATAGCAACAACCGATATTCGCCGCCGATCTGTCAGTGGAAAGGTTTTGCTTTATGCCGTCGATAACGAGATTTATATTCCCCGCCAAGTCGACGGTTTCGCCGACCTTAACGGTCAGAACGTCGCTAATCGCGCTATAAGTATACTTTCTTGCAACGACTACGTACGTAATCGTCTTTTCGATATAGTCGAATTTAACGCCGGTTACACCGAAACTTTTATTGTTGTACGGTATGCGAAGCGTAAGTTCGTATTCGCCCGCCGTAGAAAAATCGATAACGGCAAGTTGATCGGCGTTAAGATACGCGCCGATATCCGTAAAGGTTATTCCGTTTGCGATAACTCTGAAATCGGCGGTAAAGTCGTACAAATCTTTATTCGCGCCCTGCTTAACTTCAACCGTTTCGCCCTTTTCGTACTCGATTACGAGTCCCGTTCGGACGGTTACGGTCGCAGTACGAGTTCTTCCGCGATAAGTTAAAGTAATCGTGTAATCTCCGACTTTGCCGTAATCGACTTCGCCGCTTACCATATCGTTCGTAACGGGCAACGTTTCGCCGTTGCGGGTTATTTCAAACAAAGCGGTCAGATCGAGTTGAGCCGAGTTGGTAAGAATTTCTGCGTTTCGCGAAGTAATTACGACGTCGTCCGTGATAACGGACACGTCTACGCTGAATTTATAATCGTCGCCGTATCTGTACCACACCTTTACGGGGTCGCCGTCGACCACGGCATTTTCCAATGCCGACGCGTCGATTTTCGCCTCGTCGATCGCGACTGAAATTCCGTTGACGTAGATATAGAATACGTTCGAAAAGTCGTAAGAAGCGACTTCTACGGCAGGAAGCGTAATCGTGTCGAAAGCGGTGCCGCAAACGACTACGTCTTTATCCTGCACTTTGATTCTGACCGAAGCGGACTTTTCGCCCAGTTTCAGCGTAACGGTGTATTCGCCGACCTGCGCGCTCGGCAATCCATTTAATTTATCCGCCGTAATTTGGTAACGCTGTCCGTTTCTCGTTGCGGCGAACAATTTAGTATAGTCGTAAGCCGCGACCTGACTGACGTGCAACGTAATTTCGTCAACGCTCGCTTCGACCTCGAAGTCGACTGCGGTTACGTTTACGGTCAGACTGACGAATGCTTCGCCCATTCTGCACGATATCGAATATCTGCCCGCCCTTGCAAGCAGGTTTCTTTTATCTATCGCGCTTTCGGGAGTGGTTATTCTCTTTCCGTTTTCGGTAATAAAGAAGAGTTTGGTAAAATCGTAATCGTCGACGAGATCTGAATCTATGAATAAACTTCCGTTGACTAACTTGCTTTCGTCGATCGTTATCGAGTATTCGGGAGCGGGATTTGCCGAGTACACGACGATTATCGCCGTCGCGCTGACTTTTTTATAAGTACAGGTAATTTCGTATCTGCCCGATTCCGCTTTAAGATTGCTCAAATCGACGTATTCGTCTTTAACCGTTACGTTCTTGCCGTTGCCGGTAATTTTGAACAGGTTAGTATACACGAACGAGTTTAATTGATCGTCTGCAACGCTCGTTTCTTCCTGCAAAACGGTTATTTCGATTTTTTCTTTTACTTCCGCCTTTTTATTACACGCTATGAGTGAGAACGCCGCGCACAGCGTCAATATCGCTGCGGCAAGCGCCGTTATTATCTTTTTCATACAGTATCTCCGCGTGATTGAATTTGTTTTTCATATGACGCAAACGGGAGCGAACCGTTTTCGCTTCCGTTTGCGCATGAAGTCGTTATTTCACTAAAATATCGTTTTTAGTTCTTGGGTTTAGTCCAGTCGCCGGTCTTACAAATATCTATCGTGAAATAATAGAACTGGTAGTTTTCGAAGTAAACCGTAAGACCGAGTTGGTTATTTACGAACGCCGCGTATCTTCTCGAACCGACTTTGCCGGTGTTGGAAGCGTCTGCGGTAAATCCGATAGCGGCAAGTTTTTCGGTTGCCTTTGCAAGGAATCCGTCGTAGTCGTTGATATGAAGGTATTCGTCGTGATCGTCGAGTTGAGCGGTGAAGCCTATCGTGTCGATATAGGTCCGGTTACCTTCGGAATCCAAATCATCTTCGTCGTAATCGTGTCCTTGCGGAGTTACGTTGTCGTCGAATATTTCGGCAAGAGCGCGAGGAAGTTTCTTGAAGTTTGCGTTGGTCGCAACCGCTTCGCCGAATACTTTCTTGACGAGTTCGCTACCCGAAATATCTTCAACGCCTTTTTGAGTCGAATGTTCGCTATAATATTTAAGTGTTCCGTAAGCGTCCCAGTCGGCAGGCATCTGTCTGCGAACGTATCCGTCGAACACGTTATCGGCAATAGCCGTATTGCCTACTTTGGAGTAAACCGTCTGATAGTAACCGCCGTAAATACCCAGAATGTCGTAAGCAAACCCTACGGTAGTAAGTACCGCGGAAGACGGGATAATCTGATTGTTGCTGTCGTAATCGACCTGAACGGTAACCATGAAAGGTCTTTCTCCGTCGGTCGTAGCGACTGCGTCTTTTGCGTACACGTTCAGACACAACGCCTTAGCGACTTCGCCTACTATAGCGGAATCGATAAGTTCGTAAGTCAATAAGAGTTTCGAATTTCCGGCATCTTCGTTCTTCTTGTATCTGAAAATTTCGGCTGCGACGTCGAAAGACGGGAGCGCGTCGAAGAAGTCGCCCGTTTTAACCTTCTTTCCGTAGTATTTCTGCGTATCGGTACTGTAATCGAGTACGTCGTAAGTACCGTCGCCGTTATTCTTGTAACCCGTACGCGTTTTGGAATAAACCGTACCGCTCAATCCTTCGATTGCAACAACTCTCTTGATAATTGCGCCGTCTTCGGTAACCCAGCCCTTATACGCGCTGCTTCCGATAGAGGTCGGCAAGTCGGAAGAATCAAAGTCGCTGTCCGCGCCGTTAGAGGAAGAACCGGTACTGTCGGAAGGAGTACCTTCTACGGTGTAATCGCTTTCGTCTCTCGACGGAGAGTAAGAACTCGTTTCAAGCACCTTGAAGGAGTAATTTTTGCCCGTGCC